>NZ_JAAHIE010000010.1:0-16653 GCF_010671945.1 Moorena sp. SIO4E2 | reverse complement strand
TAGGGGAAGAAGTCGTACACTTACATCATATTGATGGAAACCACGATAACTGGAAACCAAAGAATTTGCTAGCAGTTCATCACAGCTGCCATCAACTAATCCACGGAAGCAGACCGAAAGGTCAGGATATCTAGGAGCTGGGTGCGGTGAAAGTCGCACGCCCAGATTTGAAGGAGAGGTGCCCTGGGTAATACCAGGCATCGACTCTAACGGAGATTGGATGCAGTCATTAATCGTAGGGTGGGCAGTGCCTAGCAACGGGATTGGCAAGCTTGGTCAATCTGTCTGATCCACTGCCCACCCTACATGAACTTGGTGAGGTACATTTTTAATTTTAGGCAAGAGGCAAGAGGCAAGAGGCAAGAGGCAAAAGGCAACATAAAAAAATATTGTGTACCTCATTAATATGAGAAATGCTCTAGTGATTGACTAGCAACTAATCAAAATAAGAAGTAACGCTGTGCCATGGGTAAAACCGTTGCGGGCTCGCATGTTAATAATTCCCCATCAGCTCTGACTTCATAAGTTTCTGGATTGACCTCAATCTGTGGCAAGGCGTCGTTGAGTTTCATGTCGGTCTTGCTCAAGTTGCGGGTGTTGGAAACGGCAACAGCGGATTTTTGTAAGCCAATTTGAGCTGGGATGTCTTGGTCTAAGGCAGCTTGGGACACAAAGGTAACGGATGTGGCTGCGATCGCACCACCAAAACTACCAAACATCGGACGCATATGAATCGGCTGGGGTGTGGGAATACTAGCATTGGCATCACCCATTTGGGACCATGCGATCGCACCACCTTTAATCACTATCTCTGGCTTGACTCCAAACATGGCTGGACGCCACAGACACAAATCCGCTAGCTTCCCTTCTGCGATGGAACCGACATAATTAGCAATTCCGTGAGCGATCGCAGGATTAATCGTATACTTGGCAACGTAACGCTTGGCTCGGAAATTGTCGTTTTCCCCAGTTTCCCCAGTAGTGGTGGATAACACTCCCCGTTGCACTTTCATTTTGTGGGCTGTCTGCCAGGTACGGATAATCACTTCACCCACCCGTCCCATGGCTTGAGAATCAGAGGCAATCATACTAAAAGCCCCTAAATCATGAAGGATATCCTCGGCAGCAATAGTTTCCCGACGAATCCGGGACTCAGCGAAGGCCACATCTTCAGGAATGCCCCGGTCTAGGTGATGGCACACCATGAGCATATCCAGATGTTCTTCTAGGGTATTAACGGTATAGGGACGGGTAGGATTGGTAGAAGAGGGCAATACATTAGCTTCACTACAAACTTTAATAATATCTGGAGCATGACCGCCCCCTGCTCCTTCGGTGTGGTAGGTGTGAATGACTCGGTTTTTAAAGGCAGCAATGGTATTTTCCACAAACCCGGCTTCATTAAGGGTATCGGTATGAATTGCCACCTGGACATCAAACTGATCCGCCACACTTAAACAGGTATCAATAGCGGCTGGAGTAGTGCCCCAGTCTTCGTGCAGCTTCAATCCCATCGCACCCGCTATCACTTGTTCCTGTAATCCTTCGGGTTTGGCACTATTGCCTTTCCCTAAAAACCCTAGATTCACAGGAAATGCATCCGCAGCTTGCAGCATCCGGTGAATATTCCAAGCACCAGGAGTACAGGTTGTGGCGTTAGTGCCAGTGGCTGGACCTGTACCACCGCCGATCATAGTAGTGATACCAGATGCGATCGCAGTTTCAATCTGTTGGGGACAAATAAAGTGAATGTGAGCATCAATCCCCCCTGCTGTGACAATCATGCCTTCCCCAGCAACTGCTTCGGTGCTAGGACCAATAATAATAGTGACATTGTCCTGGATGTAGGGATTTCCAGCTTTGCCAATGTTAACTATTTTGCCATCTTTAATACCAATATCGGCTTTAACAATACCCCACCAATCCAGGATTAGGGCGTTAGTGATCACCAAATCCACAGCACCCTCGGCGCGGGAGATGGGGGATTGTCCCATCCCATCTCTAATCACTTTACCACCACCGAATTTAACTTCATCACCATAGGTGGTGTAGTCCTGTTCCACTTCGATCACTAGTTCTGTATCAGCCAAGCGGATGCGATCGCCTACGGTAGGACCATAAGTTTCGGCGTAGGCACGACGATCCATACGATAACTCATCAACAACTCCTTGATTAAGGGTAATAGGTAATGGGTAATGGGTAATAGGTAATGGGTAATGGGTAATGGGTAATGGGTAATGGGTAATGGGGAATTTTATCCCCTCGGCCAAACTCTGGGATTACCTCTGGGTAGCGCTTGCTTTAGAAAAAAAATAGTAACTGTATATCAAGTTGACAATATCAAGTTGACCGATCAAGTTGACCATTAATTTTGCCATTGAAGCCGTACACCTGACGACTACCAACAAGAGTGACTAATTCCACCTCTCGTTCGTCTCCCGGTTCAAAGCGGATAGCGGTGCCAGCTGGAATATTTAAGCGCATGCCTTTAGTAGCTTCCCGGTCAAATTTGAGAGCTTCGTTGACTTCAAAGAAGTGAAAATGAGACCCTACTTGAATAGGGCGATCGCCTGTATTAGCTACCCGTACTCTGATGGTGGCACGACCAGCATTGAGTTCTATTTCCCCTGTTTGGGGAATGATTTCGCCTGGAATCACTAACTAACTCCTTAAACCCTGACTAGCTTTTCATTATCTGGTGAATTAGTTGATTATCTCGTGAATTAGATTTTTTTGTAGCCTTAACTTACACACTGAAGTATATAGGAAGTGGAGTTTAGTTTTTTTTTAAGGTTCTAGGCTCTAGGCATAAGGGGTCTACATTGAATGGCTCTAGGATTCTGGGGTATGAAGCTGCGCGATCTTAGCACGGAGGCTGTCAACTGCTTTTTTTTGTACCTATTACTTATTACCTATTACTTATTACTTATTACCTACTACTTATTGCTTATCACCTATTACTTATTGCTTAGTGAATTTTGCCCCCCTAGCCCCCCAACTTTGGGGGGAAAAAGAGTCCGTTTGCTTCTAAAAGTCCCCCAAGATTGGGGGATTTAGGGGGCTTGGATGTAGCAAATGAGACTTCTCAGACAACCTCTCAGACCTAGTCAGCAATAAGCGTGGTTTAATACAAACTATGTTCCGTAGAGCTATTAAATCACAGATAATTTAACGTTTTGATTCTAAATAACTTTTGAGTAAACAGTCACTATGAATATTCTCTCTAAACTTAAAAACCGGAAATTAGGATTAATAGAATTAATGTCAATGGGGTTTGAGGTTTATATAAAAAACTTAAAACCTATCCTACTGATATTTTCTACAATATATTTACCTTTCCTGATAATTATGTCAGGTAGGCAATTTCTGCTTTCAAATAATCCTTTAGAATTATCAATATTTGTTTTTAGTTTATATAGATGGCAAAACATCTATTTTATACCCATAGCTATTCTTCCCAATAATTATGTTTATGGAAGACATTATAACTATCAGAGTGTATTCAAAAAAATCTTAGCAAGCTTAGTTCCGTTATTATTGATGAGTTTGGAATTTATTATTGTAGTTTTCCTGCTATCTCTGCGAGCATGTATAACTGTATCCTTATTTTTATTATTATTATTTTTTGGATTTTTATTTTTATTATTATTTTCTACTCCATTTCATATTTCCTTTTTTACGGTATCTATAGTCCTTGTATATCTGGTAATTGTACTTAGACTTATTGTACTTAATAAACCTGTTATACCTGTTATAATTTATTATATAAATAGTCAATACTATGGGCTTGCTTTTATTCTGATAGACCAATGGGGAGAAGACGCTTTCGCTTACAGTCGATCTATAGTTAAAGATAATTGGTGGAGAGTATTTTTATTCAGTTTTTTAGTTATGGTTCTTGACTTTGGATTACCAGAAATTTTGATTAAATTATTTAATAATATTCCTTTCATAAACTATTTTTGGTTTTCCTTACTTTCCCAAACCTTAGCCCAATTTATCGCAATAGGTATTGTCATTGGGAGTACACTGCTATTTCTAAACTTAGATTTTCAAAAAAAAATAGAGAACTAATGACAGTTTAATAATGATTAGTTTTGACTAAGTTTTTCTTCAATTTTTTCAATCTTTAATTGAAGTTAATCCAGTTGACCTGCTCCCAGTTACCGTCCTATTCGCTAATTATTAGACAGGTCACGAACATCGTAAAGCAATTTACTGAGTGGTGTTGATAATTAACTATTCCTTCCCTAATAAACTGGTGATAAAACGTAAGCATTCAGCCGTGAGCCTTGCCCAAAGGCCACCCTAGGCGAATGACTAACCCTAATTGAGTAAGGTTCATGTAGGGTGGGCAGTGCATCAGCTCAGAGCTGAGAGCTGTTCGCGTAGCGCTTGAGCTGATAACTGAGAGCTGACATAATTAAAACACAAAAAATTTGCCCCCTAGCCCAACAGTGTGGAATTTTTTCCCCCAGAAGTTGGTGGTATAGATACTGAAAAGAAAATAGTTTTGGTGACGAGTGTAGCTTTCGATCACTGGCTTAACTGCACCAGGTGGTAAAGGTTTACCGACAAAACAAGCTGCTTTTACCCCAAGAGGAAGGGATTTCTGCTGGCAGTAAGTATCGTGTAAGTGCCATGACGCATGATCAAGATAAGCATCTTTAGTTGGATTGGTGAGTGCCATAATGCTGGACACTAAAGCTAAGAAAACGGTGTTATTGATGCGCTGATACATAATTTCTTGTTATTAAATGTTGGTAATTAGTTGCGTAGGGTGCGTAGGGTGCGTTAGGGGCGGACTTGCCCTTATTGTTCGCCTCGACCGCCAGCCTTGGGATAGTCCGCCCCGTAACGCACCGCCAGTGTTAGGTTGCTGCCCGGAAATTGAAACGGGCAAGATGCCCGTTCCACGCCTGATGCCCGTTCCACAGGTGCGACCCGTGGCGAATTTAATAATTAGATGCGGAAAGCGCACCTAAAAGATGCCGGTTCCACTCACCGGGTCAAACAGCTTTAATGAGATGCACTCTACCCGGTCAGCCATAGGATGATTAGTCAACCGGATTTAATCTAAGCTCGACCTAGGGAAAGCCCAGTTAAATTCCTTTGTTAAATATTTTTTCGTTACGTTGTGGGTCTATTCCGGAAAATCTAACCTCTTGATTACTATTGTTGCTAAATCAGCTATTTTCCAAGTGATTAACCGGACTTGATCTAATTCTATTTTCCGAGAGCCGAAGTTATCCTTTACCTAGCTAAAATCTGTTCGCGTAGCGCATAAGCTGACAATTCCACTACCTACGATATTTTCACACTTTATTCACAAGCTATGATTATAGTTTTTATCTAGTAGCGTCATAGTAATTTGGTTGTTTTTGATAAAAAAAATAAGTAATATCTTGGATTTTTTTTCAGCAAACCAGACGAAAATTACTAACATTTTTATCTATGATTAAAAATTACCCTCTATACCAAGTCGGTGGTAGTCTAGCCAGTGATTCGCCTAGCTATGTAGAAAGACAAGCAGATGTCCAACTCTATAACGCCTTAAAAAGGGGTGAGTTTTGTTATGTTATGGCTCCCCGACAAATGGGTAAGTCTTCTCTATCGGTGCGAATCAGACATCAGCTAGAACAAGAAGGATTTAAATGCAGTACTATTGATATGACGCGCATCGGTAGCGAAATAATTACCCCAACTCAGTGGTACAAAGGAGTGGTGGCTGAGTTAGTACGAGGGTTGAAGTTATTCGGTCACTTTAATTTCCAATCCTGGTGGCACCAGGAAAAGTATCTTTCACTGCTTCAGCGATTGAGTAATTTCCTGGAAGATATCCTGCTGGTAAAATTTACTACTGAACGAATTGTTATCTTCATTGATGAAATTGATACTATTCTAAACTTACCTTTTCCGGTTGAGGATTTTTTGGCCCTGATCCGATTCTGCTATAACCAAAGAGCAACTAATCCCGACTATAATCGCATTGTCTTTGCTTTGTTCGGAGTAGCTAAGCCAAGGGATTTGATTACTGGCAAAAAGCGGACACTGTTTAATATCGGGAAAGCCATAGAACTACATGGCTTTGAATTCCATGAAGCATATCCCCTTGCCAAGGGATTAGAGGGAACAGGGGGTAACCCTACAAGGATTCTCAAGGAGATACTGGCTTGGACAGGAGGACAACCCTTTCTGACCCAAAAACTATGTCAGTTGGTAGTAGACTCAGTAAGGGTCGGGTTGACTATTGCTCCTGGTAATGAGGAATCTTGGGTTAGCCAAATCGTACATAATCAAATTATTGATCATTGGGAATCCCAGGATGAACCCGAGCATTTACGAAGTATCTCGGCTCGCCTTTTGAGTAATAATTTGAGTAATAAATATTATGCTGACAAATTGCTGGGACGTTATCAGCAGATTTTAGCTGGAGATGATGTACCGATGGATAACAGCGAAGAGTGCAACGAATTGCTGCTATCGGGTTTGGTGGTTAATCAACAAGGACGGCTAAGGGTGAACAACCCTATATACAAAGCAATTTTTAATCGTGAATGGGTTACCAAACAACTAGAGAATCTGCGTCCCGATAGTAAACAATTTTGCTATTCCTGACTTAGTATTATATACTGTTAGTTTAAGCGACTAAAACCCTAGCTATATCTCGATTTTTTGCTTCAGCCGCTTAAACTAACTTAAACTAATGTCCCAAACTCTGGGAGCATCCCAATTTGGCACGTTAGCTCTTTTTAGGGGGCTGAAACCCTTGAAATATCGTTGCTTTGGGTAATATTGTTTCCAAAATGGGATGCTCCCCAAACTCTTGCTAGGCAAGAATTTCACCATGTCTAATAAAAAGTCAAAGGAAAACAGTGGATGTGGATGCGCAAATATTCCCATTTCTGTAATCTTACTGGTTTTAGGCGGTGGTTATTGGTGGTTGAACCATCAAGGAGGTTTCGCTATTATTAGCAAATTACCTCAAAATCTCCCCATAGCTATTCCTCAAAATCTACCAATAGCTATTCCTGGTTTAAATTCGACACCAGCCGAACCACAACCTTCGGCTCCTACTAAGCCTTCTGTAACCACTGCACCTTCCTTCCCAAATTCGCCAATTGTTAAACCTAATCATCAGCCACCTTCACCAACACCAATAACAGCTCAAAAACCTCAAAAACCTCAAACAGCTCAAAAATTAAAAACACCAATTGTTAAACCTAATCATCAGCCAGCATCACCAACAACTCAAACTCCTTTGGAGAAAAAAGCAATCAGAGGAATTTATATAAGTCGTTATAACGTAACTAATAATGCTAGTGAAGAGAAAATTAGAAAACAAGTTCGTCATTATCACTCTCAAGGAATTAATACGATTATTCATGGTGTATGGGGTAATATTTGTCCTATGTACACTAGTGAAGTGATGCAAAAAACTTTCGGTTATAAAAGTTGTCCCAATCAGTTTCGCGACCGCTGGTTAACTTGGCTAATTGATGAAGCACACAAACACGGCATGGAAGTTCATGCTTACTTTGAAAAAGGTATCAAAATAGATAAAAATAGCCCGATTTTTGATTTAGCTATTGAACGCAAATGGGTTGTACCTGGCGTTGACCGCACCTATCCAGGAATCGAGCATTATATTCTGGATGTAGAAATTCCTGAAGTTGCTAATTTCTTTAGAGATATTTTAGTGGAATTTGTCCAAAAATATCCTAAAATTGATGCAGTCCAATGGGACGATTATCTGGGTTACCATGCCGAGTTACCAGGGAAAGTAAATCGCACTAAGAAGCTAACCACTTTTTCACAAGAAATGATCGGTGCTATGAAACAAGCTAACCCAAAGGTTAGTTTTGATCTTTGTCATCATAATCCTTATTGGGCTAAAAAATATTTTGCTGCCGACTGGCAAAAATGGAATGTAGATCGAGTTTTTATTCAAGCTTATAATGATAAAAATTTTACCAAAGAAGTAGATTATGCCGAAACCTATGATGGAATTGCTATTACTGATCAACAATTCCATCGCTTGCCAGAAATAGTGGCTAATAATAAAATTAAGGCTATTTTAGTGTTTCCTGATCGGACAAATCCAGAAGACGTAGCTTCTAAGTTAAAACAATTTTATGTTAAATAGATGTAAGCGTCGTAAGCAATCAGCTATCAGCTATCAGCTATCAGCTATCAGCAATCAGCAATCAGCTATCAGCTATCAGCTATCAGCTATCAGCTATCAGCTATCAGCTATCAGCTAATGGGCTACGCGCAAGCGCACCTTTGAATAAAATAAGCTGACGGCTGACCGCACCTCAAGTAGGGTGAGCTTTGGCTCACGGCTGAATGCTTACTAAGCATCTAACTAGACTTCCGGAGCTATACAATGCCAAAATTTTCCCCTTCAATCACTGCTTCTGCTTCTAATGCGATCGCTCTCAATTTTTCTAAAGTATCTGGTTCAGCTGACTGCCACAATCCCCGCTGATTGGCTTCCAGTAACCGTTCTGCCATATCTCGCAAGGCCCATGGATTCTTTTGTTGGACAAACTCTTGGACGTCTGGGTCAAATAAATACCCCTGAGCTACTCCTTGATACATATGATCTGCCACACAATTAGCGGTAGCATCATAGGCAAACAAATAATCTACCGTTGCTGCCATTTCAAATGCTCCCTTGTAACCATGGCGCATCACTCCCTCAATCCACTTAGGATTCACGACACGAGAACGGTACACTCGGGCAATCTCTTCCTTTAGCTGTCGAACTTTGGGCTTTTCAGGGATAGAATTATCACCAAAGTAGGTTTGAGGATTTTTCCCAGTTAACCCCCGCACTGCTACGGTTAACCCCCCCTGAAACTGGTAATAATCATCTGAATCGAGTAAATCATGTTCCCGATTATCCTGATTGTGTAATACAATTTGCATCTGTTTGAGGCGCTGCTCAAAGGCTTCTGGGGCTCCCTTGGGGGAAGATGAGCTGTAGGCGTAACTACTCCAGTTAATGTAAGCGCGAGCTAAATCCTGCTCATCTTGCCAGTTTTGAGATTCAATCAAACCTTGTAACCCGGCACCATAGGCTCCTGGTTTTGAGCCAAAGATGCGGTAGTGCGATCGCATTTGGGCTTGGGACTGACTCAACCCTACCTGTAACCAAGAGTCTGTTTCCTGTTTCACCTGGGCTGCTAGAGGATTGTCTGATGGTGATTCATCCAGGCTTGCCACAGCAACTACTGCATTGTGAAATAGGTCGATTAAATTGGGGAAACTATCTCTAAAGAAGCCAGAAATGCGCAGGGTCACATCCACCCGGGGACGTTGTAACACAGACACTGGCAATATTTCAAAGTCTACCACCCGCCGTGAGGACCCATCCCAAATCGGTCGCACTCCCAACAACGCCAGGGCTTCGGAAATATCATCTCCCCCGGTACGCATGGTAGATGTGCCCCATACGGAAATCCCTAGGGTTTTGGGATACTCACCATTTTCCTGGGTATAGCGCTCCACTAGCACTTCAGCTGCCTTTCTGCCCACATCCCACGCTGTTTCTGTGGGTATGGCACGGATATCAACAGAGTAAAAATTGCGACCTGTGGGCAGAACGTCCGGTCGTCCTCTAGTCGGCGCACCAGATGGCCCACTGGGTACATATCTCCCATCTAATCCCCTTAACAATTGGGTGAGTTCTTGATTAGTTTGTTGCAGTGCTGGTAACAGGCGATCGCGTATCCAATCTAATTCTTGTTTTGTTGTTTTACTAATCGGTAATCGGTAATCAGTAATCGCTATTGGGGAATTAGTGATGATTTGTTCTACTAATTCAGATGCTTCTTCTTCCAATACTTCAACCAAATCACCAACAGTATATTTCCCAGTATAGCATTCCTCTGTTGCCTCTTCCCTTGTCATTAATTTTGATATCGAATCTATACTACTTCTTGCGATATCCTTAACCACTGAAAACTCTTCCGTTAGGGGGTCAAAATCCCAACCTAAATCCTGAGCCAAAGCACGAGTTAAGCCGATGCGATTCTTTCCTGGATGACGAGCAATTGCTACTATTAAATCCTGCAATTGACGTCCTTGGGGACATTGACTAAACACATGTAAACCATCTCGAATCTGAGCTTCTTTCAATTCACAAAGATAAGCATCAATTTGATTAGTAATTTCCGATTCTCCAGCTTCGATGTCATCTACTGCAATCCCCAAATCTTCGTGCAAGTGCTCATCAAGGATAAGTTTAACAATGCGGACGCGAATAATTGGTAACCGAGACAAATCCAAACTCTGCGCTTCATAATACTCATCAACCAATCCCTCCAACTGTTGCAGAGGACCATAAAGTTCAGCACGAGTCATGGGAGGGGTTAAATGATCAATAATCACCCCTTGAGCGCGACGCTTTGCTTGAGCTCCTTCCCCGGGATCATTGACAATAAATGGATACAAATGAGGCATGGCTGCTAAGGCGACTTCTGGATAACAGCACTCTGACAAGGCCACACTCTTACCCGGTAACCACTCCAAATTCCCATGCTTGCCCACATGAACAATTGCTTGGGCACCAAAACACTTCCGCAACCAATAATAAAATGCCAAATATCCATCAGTCGGTTCCAAATCGGGAGCATGATAATTCAAAGCTGGGTCAAGATCATAACCCCGAGACGGTTGAATCCCTACAAACACATTTCCCAACTGAATCCCTGAAATGGGAAATGCTGAAATCTCTGTTATCTCTCCGTTGCCATCTTTGTTGTCATTACCGTTAAGATCAAACTCTCCCCAACGCTCACGGATTCCCTTTTGAACCGCTATCGGTAACTCTTGAAAATAGTCCCAATACTCTTGCCAACTTAACTGTTGTCGGACCAAACGTAACTGCCATCCTTCTGGATCATTGGTCACCCCAGCGGTCAACCACTCAATCAACTCATCCCCAGTTTCCGGAATCTTCTCAACCCAATACCCAGCATCCCGTAACCCTTTTAAAATCTCTACACAACTGGCCGGGGTATCTAATCCTACGCCATTGGCCAGCCTGCCATCTCGATTGGGGTAATTAGCTAAAATCAAAGCAACTTTTCTCTGATTCGGTAGGGTTTGCCCTAACCGTAGCCAATTCATGGCTAAATCTGCTACAAACTGAATGCGATCGCATACCGGTTCATAAACCACCACATCCGTTTCCAGAGCCGGATTCCACCGTTGCGCCGACTTAAAGGAAATCGCACGACTAATAATTCGCCCATCCACCTCCGGCAAAGCCACATTCATAGCAGTATCCCTGGGCATCAATCCCTGAAACCCAGACTCCCACTGTTCCACGGTGCCACTACTTAAAATAACCTGCAACACAGGCACATCCAGCCGTTCCCACAACTCCAACTGATGTACCTCAGCATCCAACTTAGCTACCGAGAAACTAGTCGTATTCAGCAACACTGCGATCGCGTAGCGTGAGCAAAGCTCAATCGCACTACTAGAGCTATCGGGATTTTGGAAATAACCTAACAATTCCCGTTGTACCTCTAGATCCCGTAAAGAAGACACAAATACTGGCACCGGTTCCAAGCCCCGTTCTACCAAAGCCTGACATAACCCATCAATCGGTGCTGTATTTCCCGCTAAGTAATGGGCACGGTAGAACAAAATACCTACTTTAAGATTGCCAGTAGCTTGAAGGTTGTTTGGTTGAAGGTTGTTTGGTTGAAGGTTGGTTTTGGTTGAAGGTTGGTTTTGGTTGAAGGTTGTTCGCGTAGCGTGGCCTTTTGGCCAAGGTTGTTCGGTTGTTTGCCTTTGGCCTTCGAGAAGGGTAGGTTGTTTGCCCTTGGCGTTGCCTTCGGGTAGGTTATTTGGTTGCTGGTTATCGTCCCAACCTCCAACCTTCAACCTGTTAACCTTCAACCTGTTAACCTTCAACCTGTTAACCTTCAACCTGCTAACCTTCAACCTGTTAACCTTCAACCTATTAACCTTCAACCTGTTAACCTTCAACCTGTTAACCTTCAACCTGCTAACCTTAAACCTGCTAACCTTTATCCCCGATTGCCATGGATAAACCCCAACCCGAGGCACAGGTTTTGGTGGTGCTGGATTATTGGTTTGGTCTAGGCATACATCTACTACAAATTTCAGAGCGTTAGTGAAATTCTCTACACCGCCTTCTGTAAAGTAGCGCCATAATTGATTCACTATCGGAATAGTTTCTGTGGAGTGACTAGTTAAGGTCGGGTCTGGTCGGTCATCTCCTGGTAAAACCAATAACCTAGCGCCAGTTTGTTCTACTGTTTCTTTCACCACTTCTAAGCCATAGGACCAGTAGGAGCGTCCCCCCAATAATCTGATAATGATAATCCGTGCTTTAGCCAAGATATCCTCAGCATAGGTATCAATGGTTAGTTGTTGCTGCAACTGCAACAAGTTAGCGACTCGGATAGCTGGGAAATCTGGAGGAAGTTGGGATACTGATGCGGCTAGGGTTTGGATATCGGTGTCAGCAGCAGTCAGGAAAATAATTGGTGCTGGGGTTTGTTCGATGAAGATAACCCCTTCAGCTTCAGGGTTCCATCCTCCTGGAGTAGCGGCGATGCGATGCATAGTTTAGGGTGCGATTCGTTGATCCTAAATGAGTCTATTGGACTCAGGGAGAGATGGCAAGGATCTATGCCTTGTAACTGAATAACCGTGATAGTAAAATTTTATATACCCTAGTGCTGGGGTCACAGGATTACCGCTACACTAGCGAATGGTCACCAATTTTTCAAGGGGAGTAAAAAGGTTGTAACTGGGAGCCATTGCCAGAATTCCTATAATAATCTGCAGCTTAGATATGCCCATTGTCACCTTCTTAACACGGCGAGGTATGCCCGGGGTCTTGTTGGGCTTTCTCCTTCAAACCAACCTACCAATCGGCTTGATCATACCGAATTATTGAGTTATAAATTTAATTCCAGTTGTAATACCGTATTATTAGTAAATAAATTCATTGGTTGGCCTAAACACTGTGCTTGGTAAACTGCTTGAATAAAACAGGCAACTCGATAGGAAAATTGTACAGGAACAGCGTTGCCAATCTGCTGGTGGACATGACGTTTATTTCCTCCATGAAATACCCATGAGTCTGGGAAAGTTTGAAGTCGGGCATATTCACGATTAGTAAAGCGTCGAAGACGGCTTGCACTGATACGCCATAGCTTTAAGTTAATATTTGGATTCCTTACAAATAGCCCATTGACGCGATCTTTTTCCTTTCTTTCTGCCACCACATTTCCCTGAGCCCACCCCCAAATAGTTCCAGTATCAATAGCAGGAAATGGGGCATCCAAAGATCTTATTGGGTGTCCGTCAGATCCAGTTCGAGAGAATCTACATGGTACAGGTGTCTCAGTAGGATCAAATTCCTTTCCAGTCTCCTCATGAACACGGCTTTTGAACCCCCATTCAGGACAATGATTAGGAAGGGAAATGAATGGATTTACAGCCAGATCACCTAAATATACTGATGCTGGTGTATCTGGCTCTGGCGTGGGCCAGTGAAAACCTGAGGGAAATCGGTCGAAGCTGGCAATAAAAATAAATCTTCTTCTCGTTTGAGGCACTCCAAAACCAGATACTCTGAAGACATTATATTTTATGTAGTATCCAAGACTCTTGAAATGCTCTGAAATTACGTCAACAAAAGGCTTTCCACTTTTGGGTTCTTTCATTCTCCTGAGATTGAGAACATTCTCAATTACGATAAAGCGAGGCTTCTTGATCTTTGCCATTCTGACAACTTCTTGAAACAGAAAATTCCTCTCGTCGTTTTCCTTTCGATTCCCGCCCAGTGAAAACCCCTGACATGGAACCCCTGCTAAAATTACATCACTATCAGGTAAATCTCTTTCTGATAGTTCTCGAATATCAGCTTCTTCAACATCCCATTCAGGTCGATTATTACGGAGTGTTTTAACGCTCCATGTATCAATATCTGTGGAGTAGAGATGTTGAAAACCAGCCATTTCAAAGCCGATATCTAAGCCACCGGCACCAGAAAAAAGACTTGTGAATGAAAGTTCCATATCAACGAAGAGTGACTGTTGGTCCTAAAGATTTGGCTGCACGGAAAACTTCAAATGTGTGTTTCTTTCCTGCGTTTGGATTATCTATATAGGAAGGTGTAAGCGTATGTTCAATCATATCAAAGTAATAACCCCTTATCAGCCTTGAAGTCTCTATACGTGTGATAGTACCCGAGTGTTTTAAATCTATACCAAATTTAAAGCCAGTTGGAGCAATCAGAGTAACTTGGCGTTCTGTGCCATCCGTAAGGGCAAATGGTGTAGGTGCAACATACATTTTTCGGTCACGAATCATAATGTCTCCATAGCTACCGAAACCTTTAAGATTCTTATTTTTATGGATATAAGAATGGTCTGCATTTAAGAAATTGCCATGACACATGACAAGATCATAGACTGGATAGTTCTTTTCCTTGGTTTTTGCTGGGTATCGTCCAAACACATAGTAAATTGTCCTCCCATTATGCAGACCTGAGGGCACTTGACTATTGCAGTCATAGTTTGCTTCCCTGCCTGGAAATCCTAATCCTTTGATCTCGAAGCCAAGGGGGAAATCAACAAGCCTGAAGTCTGGATAAGCATTTCTTGAAGGTTCATCGAAGTTCAAGGAAAGCCTTTCAAGACGAACAGCAAACCAATTTTGAAAGCTAAACTCTTTGTCCGTGGAAGAAACGCGACTTATCAACTCGCTGGCATCGATGGCGCGAACGCATTCTAAGAAAACCTTTGCTATGATTTGATCCATAATGATTTGTCTAGCCCAATGTTGCGATCACTCTCACCTTTAGGTACACGCAACTGTAGTGCATTTGGTGCTTGACAATGGAAGCACATCCCAAAGACAAAGTCAATGTTAACAGTTCTGCAAGACCATCTACCGAGACTCAGCAAAGTCTAACGGTTAAGGTCAGCGGGGCGAAACCTTGCCATAAGTGTCTTGAATTTCATTCACTGCAGCCTGGATACTTGCCTCATCGGTGATGTCCATACGCAGCGGGTGAGCACCCAACTCTCTAAGGTCAGCCATTTTTTCGACACTACGTGCCGCTACTACCACGGTCAGACCATCCTTCAGCAGAGATTTGGCCATTTCTTTGCCCATACCCGATGATGCGCCGGTAATCAGTGCGACTTTGGATTTACCATTTGCCATGATATTGAAGTTCCCTGTGTGTAGTGGACTTGTTCATCTTAAACTGAGAAACTAGCAACCTTCACAGATTTTGTTACTGCTACTGTCTTGCGATCGCGCTTAATACGGTCAATTTCTTTGAGAGTAAATGATGTTAATTGACACTCCCCGGTCTAAAGACGCGGGGATTCTTCGCTCAACGACCCGACTTGCTGAACCTGGCCGGGACCAAGGACAGTAGAGGTCAGATCTCCCGAAGCGTTGGGATCTAGGATCCAGGTTCCGGTGTGCCCCACCGTACCCAAGGCTCGTTTTAAAATGTTCAGCGCAGCATTGTGGTCTCTATCTAACTTGCATCCACACTTACAGACGTGGGTTCTAGTTGATAGTGATTTTTTGACTGTTTCACCGCACTTAGAGCAGTTTTGACTTGTATAAGCAGGGTTTACTGCTACAGTTACTCTGCCAAATTTAGTCCCAAAATGCTCTAACCATTTTCTGAACTGATACCAGCCAGCATCATTAATAGACTTAGCCAGGCAATGATTCTTTACTAGATTCTTAACCCTTAAATCTTCGTAGGCTACCAGGTCGTTAGACCGGATTACGCAACGTGCCGGAGACGAAACCTTAGAAGAGTGCAGCCTTACAACAAAACCTGCCACCTTTGATGCATAGCCTATCAACTATAAAGGCTGCACTCTTCTTGCGGTAACTTCTAACCAGTCTCTTGGCATGTTCTTCACGTTGTCTACTTATTTTAAGGTGTGTCCTGCCTAGCCTATTAACTGCTTTCCTACGGTTGGCTGAGCCTTTCTTTTTGCGAGATACTCGACGTTGGTAAAATTTTAAACGCTTTTCTCCCTTCCTGTAGAAATGAGGATTAGGTTCAGTATTTCCATCAGAGTCAGTATAAAACTCCTTTAGTCCTACATCCAATCCGACGTTTCTACAGGAAGGTTTTAGGTCTTCTTTTATGTCAACTGCTATGCAAAATTGCACATAGTACCCATCAGCTCGTTTCACAATTCGGACTCGCTTAATTTGATTTTTGTCAAATTGCCACAAGTCCCATTTCCCTTTGAGTTTAAGTTTCCCTATTCCTTTCTTGTCGCTAAAGGTTATAGCCTTTTTATCAGGAGACAGTTTCCACCCAGACTGCTTGTACTCTACCGACCTACATTGCTTCTGAAATCTAGGAAAACCCTTTTTGCCGGGTTTTTTCTTTTTGCAGTTGTCATAAAACCGGACTATAGATGACCATGCACGCTCAGAAGCTGCTTGTCGTGCCGTTGAGTTTAGTTCATTAGCAAAAGGAAACTGTTTAGCTAGTATCTTGCAGTATTTACTAAGATCATATTTTCCAGTCCCTTTATTGTCCATCCACAATCTAATGCAAGAATTACGAATAAACTTGACCGTCCGAATAGCCTCGTCTATTGCAG
>NZ_JAAHIE010000001.1:78058-140563 GCF_010671945.1 Moorena sp. SIO4E2 | reverse complement strand
ACTGTTCGCGCAGCACCTCAAGTAGCGCAATCGGTGCTTTTAGGTGCGACCCGTGGCGAATTTAATAATTAGATGCGGAAAGCGCACCTTTGAATAAAAGAGGTAAGCAAAAGTTTAATCTGAGTTATAGCACTACGCATTAAGGTTAGGACATTTATAAAAGCAGCAAAAGCTATTATAATCAGCTATTGCTAGCATGCTAGCATGCTAGCATGCCTGGCGCGTAGCGCTATACCTCTGCTGCGATGGGATTCATAGTCTTTGGCTAAGAGTTAAGTTAAGATCTTCAGCCGTAAGCATTCAGCCGTCAGGGGTCAGCGGTCAGCTTAAAATAAAGCTCGTTCCCGTAGCGTGCCCATGGCCCAAACGATATAATTTAATAGTTCGAGATTAATGATAATTGAAAGTCACCAGAAAAGTCCATTGCGCATTGCGCATCGGCGCACGCTACTTGAGGTGCTTTGTGGCACAGGCTTCGACCCTGGGACTTTGCTCAAATTAAACTAATGCTTACCTCTTTTATTCTTAACGCTTTCCTCCTCAACCGTACCCATAGCGCATAAGCACCTCAAGTCGCGTGCGTGGCACAGGCTTCGACCCTGGGAGGTAGCGCATTAGCTGATAGCACCTCAAGTAGCACCATCTGTAGCGCATAAGCACCTCAAGTAGGGTGCGTGGCAAAGGCTTCGACCCTGGGAGGTAGCGCATTAGCTGATAGCTGAATGCTTACCTTCTGCCAGTAACAGGTGATATTCAAGTTCACTGGCTGAACCCATAGCAATTTGAAGAAAACGGGCTAGTTCGGCTTCTGACAAACGTAAGCATTAAGCTGACTGCTGACTGCTGACTGCTGAATGCTTACCTAATACTTAAAGCCTCAAGCCTAATACCTAGTGCCTAAGTTAATACTAATCCCTGACAAAGGTAAGGAAACTTTCCCATAAGCATCCAAAAGTTTAGGGGCTTGATGACGCCACTCCAGCATCTCTTCCATCCTGCGTCTACCTTCTGCTCCCATTTTTTCTCTGAGTTCAGGAGAATTGAGCAGTTCCAGAATTTTCTCAGCAAACTCCAGCTCGTCATTAGGCGTAGCATAAACAGATGCATTCTCTGCAGAGCGTCTTCCCTCTCGGAGGTCAAACTGAACAATAGGTTTGCCTAAGGCCATGTACTCCAAGATTTTATTCATAGTACAGTTTTCGTTGTAAGCCGATGTGGGAGACGGTTCCACGCATACATCGCAACTGGAAAGCCGCTCTAAAAGTGCTTCCCCGGTCTGAAATCCTGTGAATTCTACAAAATCAGTCAGGTCAAGCTCTTTAGATAAAGCCTTGAGGGTTTCAGCAGCAGGGCCACTGCCAATGAGCATGAAGTGAATATCTTGGCGCTTCTTTTCCTGCACGATGTAACGTACTGCCCTCAGAAGATAGTCAATGCCCTCTGGTTCCCCCATCACTCCCATATAACCTACCAGATATTGACGACCTCTGCGGTAACTCGGGTTTGAGGGCATAATCCGAAACCGTGCCAGATCAGGTCCACTGCGCACTACAAATACTTGCTCTGGTTTCTTCCCCCCTCGGGTAAGGGCGACCTTGCGATGGGATTCGTTGGTTGAAATCACCATGTCTGCTGTAGCATAAGTTAAGCGCTCAGCCCAGCGTAGACCATGATAGAAGATATCTTTTCGTCCATACTTGGCGATGTACATCTCCGGAGCCAGATCGTGGTGATCGAAGATTACTTTTACGCCCCGAAACAATTTAAACCATCCCGCCACTAGGAAGATTAAATCTGGGGGATTGCAAATGTGGATAATGTCAAAACCCTGCTCTCGCCATACTTGGCAAGCTAAGCGAAATTGCCAATTTATAGCCCAGCTGTACTCTCGAATATAGCCAGTAACGGAGCTTTCTTCCGGTGGTAGGGGATGGCGATAAATATGAATCCCTTCAATGACTTCATAATCTTTGTAAAACCCATTCCCTTTGGGAGAAATTGTAGTAACTTGATAGCCAGCTTTCTGTAAGCTAGTGGCTTCCATCCATACCCTTCGGTCAAAGGGTACAGGTAGATTTTCGACGATTATTAATACTTTAGAAAATGAAGTCATTAAAATTTAGTTCCTTAATCAAATCAGTAAAACTAATCATTAAATATACTTTTAATGATAGATGCCGAAGTGATGTAAAATATAATTGTATTGTTAATAACTTAAAAAGTTGATCAACTTTTATCATCTAGGGGTGCTTCCTTCAAGGTTTTCTCAACAAGTACCGAAGAGCTATATATTTGTTCCACAACATTCTTAAATTCAAATTTAGTTGGTTGCGCCCATGCCCTTTCACTCAACTGCTGTCGCAATTCTGAGTTTTCTGCTAGTTCTACTAAGGCATCACTAAGCCTCTGAATCATAGCTTCTTCCGTCAACCCATCCGTTTTTATCACCCGTCCACAGGTTTCATCCACTATCACTCCTGGTCCTCCTAAATCGAGGCAAACTACAGGTAAGCCATAGGACAAAGCTTCTATGACAACTGTACCGGAAGTTTCATGGAGACTTGGGAATAAAAAAACATTATGGTGTAGATAGGCTGAAATCAATTCTTTCTGATCTATCCAAGATATCCAGTCTACAGCATTCTGGATTCCCAACTGCTCGGTGAGTCCTTGCAGCCACTTTTCTTCTGGACCTCTGCCAAGGGCTGTTAAACGGGCATTCGGGATCTTATCGAGCAGCTGCGCAAAGGCTTTTAGCCCTAGATGTAAACCTTTCCAAAACAACAACCGTCCTACAAACAGAACCCGGAAAGTTTCTGTTTCGGTTGACTTTCGTTGAATTCCCTCAGGGATAGTAGTCATCCTACAGGGAGGCACATTAAAAATAACTTCAGATTTATGGCGATAAAATTTTGGAATAAGCGACCGTGTTTGCTCGGAGTCAAGATAGATTTTTGATGCCTTAGTAAAGGTCAAGTGCATCAGGGGATTAAACTGAATCCAGCTATTGGCTAGGTCACGACCAAAATCAAGGATTTTGCCCATCAAGGGGTAGCTTTTCCTGAAACGCCAAGGTGTTCTTAGTCCACCAGCTAGTGGACCCAAAATGAAAGGGAGTCCTAGAAAACCCATGAAGCTATAACGTCGCACACAGCTATTTGTGACATGATGCACACAATCAAATGCCACTTGCTGGGTCAATAATTTGGCAGTCTGATACGCACCCCACTGCCAGTGGAACAAAAGAATTTCAACGGTGATACGCATAGCAATAATCCCAAATTTATTTCCTTTAAATATCCACCTATTAAAGGAAAAAACTGGTAAATTATGGTAATAAAAATTCAAATTATTGAGGGAGTTTTTAGAGATGAATTGCTCAATACTGGGCTGATTGTTGGCTTCAGTAATCACCCAGACTTCATGCCCCATCTGTGAGAGTTGAAGAACCCACGACCAACCAAGTTCATCCTCAGAACCTTTTTCAGGATTGCAATTGAAAGCAGATATCAGTATTTTCATCTTAAATATTTTCCGAAAATGGTAATTAATTTTCTGAGCTGTACCCAGATCGGTTAGATATCTAGAGCAGTTGTTGTTATCAACATCTGAGCCAGGTAAGTTTTAGACAGAAGAAGCCTGAAGTCATCAAACTACATACCTATAAATATATATTAATGTATATATTTATGTTTTTATTTTAAGACTGAACGATAGACCTCGCTCATAGAAGTCCAATAATTTTTGACATCTAGGGGAACAACACTCGTTCTTGCTTTAGCTCCTAAGGAAATTCTCAAAGACTTATTTTCAATCAGAGACTTCAAGGTATCTGATAGCTGTTCAATATCCCCTGGATTTATGATTAGTCCATTCTCTGCGTGAGTAACTACCTCGGGTATCCCCCCTACTGGTGTGGTGATCACAGGTAAGCCCCAACCCATTGCTTCCAGCAATGCCATCGGCAGACCTTCGTTGTAAGACGGCAAGACAAATATGTTAGCTTTTGCTAAAAGAGCATCCCGTTGCCCTGAGTCTATCCCGCCAGGGACTTTGATATAGTCTCCTAAATCCAGACTCTCAACTAATTGACAGGCTTGTTCTACTTCTCCATCCCCTGCTAATATTAATTTTGAGCAGGTTTTATGTTCAGGAGGGAGGGAGGCAAATGCCCGGATCAGATCAAATACTCCTTTGCGTTGACCGATTTGTCCCAAAAAAACCAACATTATCTGGTTGCAGCTTGTGCGCTCTGGAATTTTCGAGGGGAACTCTACTGGGTTAGGAAGGATTACAACCTGTTCTGCTTTTAGTCCGAAACTAGACTGGTAAAAGTTTTTCCAGCTCTGTGATAGAACAATCAAGTAAGCAGATTGTCGAAACAGCGAGCTAATTATTCGTTTAGCCCATTGAGGCAGCCCAGTGTAAAACAACTTATACTCGCTACCATGGGCGTGCAAAACTACAGGGACATCAAACGCTAGTGCAACGAGCATCAAAATCATTTTCCGGAGCGTGCTACCCCTTTGACAAAAATGCACGTGAATAAGATCAGCTTTTTTTCTTGATAACTTCCACAGCAACTTCCCTAGAGCTTTCCCAAAAGCTAAGATCTTACGAGTAATTGATCCGTTTTCCCCATCAGTACAGGTAGTAGGAATGTGCTGAATTTGAACGTGAGAGGGTGCATTACGAAGAATAAGCTTCTGCACTGATGCGATACCACCCTTGATCTGAAGGTTGTCACCTAACATTAATACCTGCCATGCCACGACAGAAACAGGATTTTGTGTTTTAAGTTCTAAATTTTTGTCTTTAATTTTGTCTTGAATTATGTGTAAAGACGGATAGTTAATCATAATTTTTCATAATTTTAATACTTTCAGGACTGCTGCAGTAAATCTACTTGTATGGTTACACGCCGTGCGCCCCTACTACATATAGAGTTTAAAGTCCAGTTTTGGGTAAATCCTGACTTTAAGGCCCTCACCAAGGCTATAGGGTTAAATAGGTAGTTAAATAGGTAATCAAATCCACTTTGTCCACCTGAGTGCCCAAACTTTTTCAACACCATAAAATGGGGCTAATAGTAGTGTGAGTGCAACCCATACTGGTCCGACTATGTATAACCAAATACCGCCACGATGACGTTTGATAAAACCCTCCAAGGGATAACGTAGTCGTCTATGCCAATAGGTTAGAGGGATCCATTCTTTGGTGTAAGTTTTGTAGATCTGCTCTAATTCATAAGTGGCTTTTACACCAGCAATGCTGGTTTTATTGTCACCACTTACTGGAGCAATGCTTAGCACCTCGTCGATAACGCGCCAGCGCACACCACGGGAGTAGAAATAATTAAATAGCTCAATATCCATGGTGTACTCATAACTTTCATTTAAAGGTTGAGGTCGATCAAGCAGCTTGCGCCGATAAAAGCAGCTAGGTTGGTGAATTGGAGAAGCAACAGCGATTAAGTCAATTTGTTTGAGTGTAGGAGCTTTGATGTAGATCTGGTTTTCTGCATCCTTGATCATAGGTCGTGCTCCTAATCCTAAGGGCAAGACTCGCCCAAACAGGCTCATCCAAAAATTAGCTCCCTTGAGTGGTTGACCTAAATTTTCAGTCCTATATTCAATTTGGCTGCGACCAACTAGGACATCAATATCAGGTGACTCGGCAAAGTATTTGCCCACTGTGTGCAAGGCATCTGGTGCTAGGAGGTCGTCACTGCACAGCCAATTAACGATATCACCATTACACTTAGCAAAACCTTTATTAATGGCATTAGATTGACCACTGTCCTTCTCACTAACCCACCAGGTAATGTATGGTTCAAACTGCTTAATTACCTCCACACTGTTGTCAGTGGAGCCGCCATCCACTACAATGATTTCCAGCTTGGGATAGTTCTGATCGATTAAGCTTTGTAAGGTTGCACCGATAGTTGCTCCGCTATTATAGTTAGGAACAACTATCGAAATGGTCGGAAGTTTGGCTAAGTGAGGGGCTTCTTGTTCACAAATGGTACTTTGCTCTGAATTTTTCATGGCTTACTATCCCGTTTAATTTAATGAAATAAATTAATAAAATAAATTTTTAATTATCAGGATAAGTTTAATGATATAGCATTTTAAATTATCTCATTAAACTTAATACTTAGTAAGTATATAGCGTTTCTCGTACTTATGAGGTACAGTCAATTTTATTTCCCCTACTCCCTACTCCCTGCTCCCTACTCCCTGCTCTCTGCTCCCTGTTCCCTTTACCCATCAAGTCTAGTTTCACATCTCAACTAAAAATGCTAGATCAGACTTGGGCAGCTTTCATTAAGTGGCGATTTTTGACAATTCGACTCTGGTAAACACCTGCGGAAAGAGCGGTTGATACGTATACAGTCCACAATATGTCCTCGACAAGAATTGATGGTTCTAGGCTAAAGTTAGCAATACTGAAAAATATTAGGTAGAGAAACATCCATAAAAATTCTATTTTTTCCCTTAAGCTTAGTAATTTAATTATCCTAAATAATGCCGTCAATAAACTAACCACAAAAAGTAAAACACCTAAAAATCCAAGTTGCAGAGCTAACTCAAGATAACCACTATGAGAATGACCATGTCCTCCATGGGCAAGCCATGTAGAGTTGATTACAGAGTAACCGGCGTCGGAAGACCAGAATCCCTCAAAACCGTAACCTAACCAAGGTCGTTCTAAAATTCTCTCAAATAACAAAGTCCAAATAGGTAAACGCCCGTTAAATTCAAGATCTTTGCCTAGAGTATCAACTACTATGAATTCCAGGTTCCATAAAATTAATATAGATGCAACAAAAGCCAGTAGAGCTGAGACCATGTAAAGAAAAGTTTGTAACTTATAGTGCTGTTTTACAAACTTGTGAAGGGGCAGGAGGGTAATCATAACTAAAAAGATTACCAACGCTGATTTTCCTTGAGAAAGCAGGAGCATCAAAACAGACAAGCTAAATCCAGCCCACCCTACCCAGCGATATTTCCGGTGGTTGAGGGCGGTCAATAAAGACATTATGGCATTTAGGGACATCAGACGAGCCAAATGATTTTTATGCCTAAGGATACCCTGAGCGGGAGCTCCCCCGAAGCCATTACCTAGAGTGACCAATAAGCTTAGAATCGCCACTATGCCTAGCACCCATGCCAGAAGACGCATTTGCTCCTTAGGGTTATAGCGAGCTGCTAAGTATCCTCCGAGGGCAGTTGCACGTACCACAGCTCTAAGTAATGCTGGAATACCGGGAACGGCAGACCATGCAATCGACCACACAGCAGTCCCCACTAAGCATAGTAAAGGTATATCCTTTGTAAAAACATATGCAACTCTTTTCCATCGCCAAATAAGTAAAAAAAACAAGATTAGATAGCTAGCAAGTTTTAAAAGCGTAAGTAGAGAGCCTGGTATGTCAAGAAACATGCCAGAAAATAAGCAGATGCCAATCATAAAAGGTTCTAACTTTAGCAAAAAAAAAGTTATTAATTGATTAGGCGATAACCTTTTTAAATTCACCATAAACTATCTATTAATACGACTTTTATAGCCCTAGTTATCTCAGAAATAATATCTCTCATATTAGTTATATAGCGTTGCTCGCAGTTATGAGGTACAGTCTTCTTTGACACTGATTCCCTGTCTTGATGCAATAGCGAGTGGGGGGAACCCCCAAGACCGCGCTGCATCGCTTAAAACCCTCTTTACTATTGCTAGCATGCCTATTGCCTATTGCCTTAAAGGGATAAGTAATGTCCCTCACTCGTCCTGAGAACTGCTATAATTATACCCCCGATAAAATTTCATTAAAAAGAGATAAGTAGCGTCTTGCTTGAATTTCTAAGGTAAATTCTTTTTCTACCTTCTCGCGGGCGCGGTAGGATAGTTTTTGATGTCGCTCTGTGTTCTCCAGCACCCAAGCAATTCCTTGAGCCAGAGCCTCAATTTTGTAAGGTTGGGCTAAATAGCCGTTTTTCTGGTGCTCAATCAGATCGGGCATCCCGCCAATGTTGAAGGCGACGCAAGGAGTTCCACAGGCGATCGCTTCCATCACTGTGTTTGGCAAGTTATCTTGAAGGGAAGGGGCAACAAATACATCTGCTGCTGCATAGACTAGTGCTAGGGAGAGATCATCGCTCAATGTACCTAAGTAGTGAGTCTTAAAACCAAACTCAGGTGGATTGTCTGGCTGAGAGTCACCAAAAATAACCAACTCTAGTTGATCTCGCCACCCGGATTGGCTCAGCTCTTGCAGCGCTGGTTGTAACAATTCAAACCCTTTTCGTTTGTCACTAGTGGCATTTACTGCTCCAAACAGAATAAGTTGCTTATCCTGGGGCAAACTAAGTAATTCTCGCGCTACCTGCTGATGGATGGGTCTGTATTTTTGAGTATCAATCCCATTGGGAATTAGCTCAATGCGCAGATCCTGGAAAAGGGAACTGGCACTGGCACATTTGGCTAACCATGAGCTAAGGGCGACAACCGTCAGGTCAAGATTTCTCCAAGCCTTGGCTTTGCGCTGCCATACCCAACGGGATAAATCCCAGTCTTTGCTGCTGTGAAGTTGAGGACAAGCACCACAGGAGGCTGTATAGCGATCGCAATCGTGATTGTAGTGACATCCCCCTGTGAATGGCCACATATCATGAAGAGTCCAAACAATCGGTCGCTTTAGTTTCGCAATGGTTTCAATTTGCACATAGCCAGCACAAATCCAATGGAGATTAATAATATCGGGCTGAAGTCGGGCAACTTTGGGGACAACTGCATCGGGAAGCCACTGGGTAGTAAACGTGGTATCTTCCCGTTGAGGGTAAAGCTTTTGAGGTAAAGCGCCAAACGTCCATCTCATCCTGGCTAGGCCCTCTTTCAACTTGATTGTCGGTCCAATTACTGTTTGATCATGACTAAATTTTTCCTGCACTAGGATTTGGGAATCTAAATTAATGCTTTGCAAGCCCTGATGTAATCGATAGGCAGCACGAGCAGCTCCACCAGATATATCGAAACTACTAACAATTAGAGTCTTCATGGTTTAATACCTTCCATGAATAGTGAATCAGGTTTACGCACTTTGCCATCAACCATATCTAGACCGTAGCTATTAAAATCTTGAATACGGCTTGAATCAGCACTACAAACGCGCACCTCCACAAATCCTGAGCGCTCAAGCAGTCGTCGTAAAGAAAAGCGGTCATACATCCAATAATGAATTTCACCTGAATTCCGAAACAACCCTACTTCAAATGCCCGTCGTGCTTCATTGCCTGCGATCAGAGTCACTAGATATTTGGCAATACTATTTCTGAGATTAAAGCTTCTAAAGGTTTTGTAAAACCAATAGGCATCCTTAGATGCTAGTCGCTCTATCAATGATTGTTTTTCAGAGTTTTTATCCAAAAATAGATCGGCATTGCTACCGATACGAGATACTATAAACTCTTTATTAGTAAGATTAGAGTCAGCTAGATAACTAGCCATTTCACCACCTTTAACGTGGCGAACTGTCTGGTCATAAAGTTCTAACATTATCCAGTCATAGTTAGCCTCTGCTTCCGTAAGACCAGACTCAACCTGTTCTAGAGTAGAGATATAATTTCTAGCTATTGATTCTAGATCAGGGACAACTGCCCTAATTATTCCCCGTGGCTTAAGAACACGCCAACACTCAGCCATAAGTTGATCAGCTTCATGCTGCTTGAGGTGTTCTATTACATGAGAACTATAGCAAGCATCAAAATAAGCATCAGGGTAGGGCAAATTTTTCCTGATATCATGATTATCAATATGGGATGATTGTGGTGCTAAATCAACGTTCGTCCACGCAGGATGATTAGAATATGTAGAGCCACAACCTATATTTATTAGTTTGAACATATACTTACCATAAAAATCACATCACTCAAGATAACTATTGGTTCATAAGACCTCTTGGCAAAGGATTGTTTGGATACGACTTTATCAAAAAAATCTGAATATTAGTTGGTGTTATCATAAATCATCAACCCCAATGATGATTTATTTGTCAATGCTATAAATAAAAAATGATATCATGCTTTTCAACAGGATTTTTTATTTGTCATACCAAGTTATAGTTTAATATTAACTAATAAATTATTTTCAAAAAATATAATGAATTAACTTTTTTTGAAAATAATTGTTAATTCAACTTTATTTTAATGCTGTCAGCGACATCAAGTTTTGCCTAGGTTATAAAACTTTTTTAATATTTTTTGTATTTTTTTAATTTTCGAGCGTTTAATAAAATTTTCGTAATAGTTTTTATCATAATCTCGATCTACCGCTGTAAAATTGTTATATTGGATCGGAAAGTTAAGACTTAGTGTTTTAAGTTTTGCTAGTTCGTTATCCGTTGATAAGGTATGAGTTGCATCTTCACCAAAACCAATATTTGAAATCAGGTTTACAGCAGGAACAACTGATAATCCAGACTGGGCAAGTATTGCAAAAGTCCATCGGTAATCCCAAGCATCATACTTACCGTTTAGTGTATATTCAATAGATTTTTTAAGTGCTTTGTAATGCTCTTTATTTGCCAAGACATCCCTGATCCGATTTTTGATCTCAGGATTTGACCAAAGACTCATATTAATATCATAATAGTTCCATGCCCTTCGCCAAGAAGCCCAACCCCAAGTTGCAGTATAATATGAGAAATGATAACTCTGAATATCAGAGTTCCATTGACCTAGAAAGTTACTACCACTAATGAGCATGATTCGCTCATCATCTCGATATCTCTCTAAGAGATTTTCACAAAATGGAAAAAAATCGGGATGTGGAAGACAATCATCTTCAAGAATAATTGCTTCTTCAACGGTGTTAAAAACCCAGTCTATGCCACTTGACACTCTCTGACAGCAGCCCATGTTTACATCAGAGTAGTTTTCCAAAACCTCACAATCCCAATCGACGCGCTCAATAATTGCACGAGCTGCAGCACACTTTTCTGCTTCACCTGGTCGATCGGCACGAGGTCCATCAGCAATGACTAAAAGTTTGGGAGGTTTGGCTTGGCGAATTACCTCAAATACTCTCTCAGTAGTATCTGGTCGTTTGAAGATTATGAACGCAACTGGAGTTTTCATCTCGATCTATAGAATTAATCTAGAAATTATTAGTTTTCAATAGCGACCTGTTAAATACTATTTAAAATAGTCTGAAGTTTCTCTATGAGCTGATCAGTAGAGTGAAGACGTCTATAACCCTGAAAATCCGGTTGCACTTCTTGGTTATATTTTTCCAGTTGACTACAGAGGCGACCGATAGCATAAATACATTGCAGCACATCCCCCTCATTGATACTTAAACCCAATTTAAATTTGCGAACTCTCTCTGCCATACAAAAGTTGCTGCTCACAATCACAGGTTTTTCAAAGACTGCTGCTTTAGTCAGGATATTGCTACTGTGGGGGAAGTTATTATAGGCAGCAAATAAGATATCGCAATTACTAACTAAAGCGTTAAATTTTGCTTCATCAGGAATACGCTCAAAATAAAAAAAGCAGTTAGGTAACTTTAAGTTAAGAATAGTCTGGAGTCTGGCTTGCTCCTGGGAAGTGTAGGTCTGCTTGGATAACTGACCAGCGAAGACAAAAAAATAGTCTTCTTTCACCATCTGCTGAGCAACTTCTAAAAGTGTCAGAACTCCTTTGCGCTTGGATTGTACCCCTAGTAATCCAATGATTTTTTTGCCATCGGCTTGGGCTTGAATTTGTTTCACGATTGACCAATTAAAGTCTGGGGCTGACTCGTCGGCAAAATCGGGAAAAGTAATTACATTTTTACCATTGATTTTGCTTTGTAATTTGTTAGCAATCCCTTCGTCGAGAACAGCAATAGCTGGGCAATGAGAAGACTTTAAAACAGCATGAGGTTTTAGAGGACCTCTATTGATAGACCAAAACTTTTGTTTAAGCCTCAAATGACGAGGGTGAAAATAGAGACCAGACCAACGGTAAGGGAAAATCCTGTCTACTACATGGTGTAGCAGGTAAGGTGCTAAGCAACTATCAACCCAGGGAAAAAACACTAGATCGGGTACTTTACCAATCTTCGATGAAGCATGCTGAATGCTAACTTTGGCGTAGCACCAACGTTTTACTGCATTCAGGGCTGCGCGAATTCCATTGATCGGAAATGAGCTAGGCTCTGGTGTTTGACATTCAAAAACCTGGAATTGCTCTTGATACTTAGAGCAGTTAAAGGCAACCCATTCACTCAATTCTGATGGTTCTGGGCAGAAGGCTATCACTTGATGACCAAGCTCAAGCAAAGTTTTGGTGAAAACCTTGAGGTATATTGGACGGTGCCCATTCCAATTTTCCTCAATTAGAGCAATGGTTTTCAAGGTTATAACCTCTTAAAATAGTTACATCTCACGACCAGCTAACAATACATACTGATATAAATACTGGCTACCAGAATTTTCCTTTTCCAGATTTATTGATATGCTCTCTCTAATACTAATTTCAAAAAATCTTGCTCACATTTAATCACCCACCACATGAAATTGATATAGCAAAGGGAGTAGGGAGTAGGGAGTAGGGAGTAGGGAGTAGGGAGTAGGGAGCGGTGCGACCCGTGGCGAATTAAATTCGCCACGGGTCGCACCTCTGCATCGCTCCTAAACTCCGAAACGTAAGTCTAAGCTGACTTCTGACTTCTGACTTCTGACTTCTGACGCTAAGCGTAGCGCTATATGAGATGCACCCCTGTTGACGGATGCGATCGCATTCTAGTTTTGTAAGACCTGATGATATAGGTCGATATATCGCTGGGCTTGCAGCTCTATTGAGTATTCTTCCAAGGCAATAGCACGACACTGTTGTGCCATGGTTTCCCGTAGATGTTTGTCTTCCAGTAGCTGCACAATGCCATTACAGAAATCTTGAGTATCCTCTGGTTGAGCTAAATAACCAGTAATACCAGGACGTACTAAATCGGGAACGCCGCCGATTTTGAAAGACACCATGGGTGTACCACAAGCCATACTCTCTTGCAGCACCAAGGGAAGATTGTCCGCACGGGTGGGGAAAAGAAACAAATCAGCAGCAGAATAGGCAATGGCTTTAAAGCGATCATTGCTGGCATAACCAAGATTCAATGCTGGTATGCCAACAGTCTCAGCAATTGTTTCGCCACCACTACCAAACGTTAGCACTACACTTTCAGCCTTGAGGGACTGGGGTAGACTTTGCAACGCTTTCAATAGCAAATCGCCGCCCTTGCGGTTCTCTGCTAAGTTTGTTGCTGCAAACATCAGAACTTTTTTGGACGTGGGAATGCCGAGTAGAGATTTGCACTGTTTGGATTCGAGAGGCTGATAGACTTCAGTATTAATACCATATGGAATATGGTGAATCCCAAAGCGGTTGAGCATACTTTGCTTAGCTTGCTCACCAAGCCAGCGACTGGGAGTGACAATTGTTAAGTTTGAGTGACTATAAGCCCAGTTTTTTAGCTTCCACTCTATATGAGTGTTATCTTTTGGAATAGCTGGGTAAGTATCTAGATCGGGACACTTGCCACAACCACTTTTCCAGCGATCGCAGTCATAGCTATAGGCACAATGTCCCGTAAAGCTCCACATATCATGGAAGGTAAACACAGCAGGTTTACGTTTAGTTAATGAAGGGATTGCTAGATAGTTAAAGTATCCACTACTGGCACCATGAAGGACATGAAAATTGAGGACATCGGCGTTTTTGTAAAAGCTGTGCTTAGGAATATTAAACGTGCCCAGTTTATTAATATAGTAGAGTCCTAGTTGTTGGGTAATCGGGTCAGTTAGTTTATCTAGAATCGGTAAACGGGGAGCAGAATCTACGCGATCACTACTAGTTTTGAGCCTCCAGACTAACAAGCGTGAGTCTGCGCCTTGACCCAGCAAACCTTGATGGAGTCGGTAGCCTGCGATCGCGGCTCCTCCAGAAATATCAGACTGATTGATATGTAGGACTTTCATGGTGCTCGGTGAGGTACTTTTGATAAATGCTAGAAGCTAATGTGCATTTAAATTGGTTATTTCCCGTTCTCTGTTCCCTGTTCCCCGTTACCTTTGAGGAATTTAGGTATCCCAATCTAAATGCTGAACAGCTTAAGTGGAATAGCGAACAAAGCGATAAATCTGCAGCCGAGATTAAGATAATCGACGTTGCTGAATAATAGAATGATTTTAAGAGTAGGTGCGCGCCTCCTAGGCCGCGAGGGATTGCTCGCGGCCTTGGGTCGCACCTGTAGAATGGGCATCTTGCCCGTTCGATATCTTGCCCTTGCGGGCAGGATGCCCACTCTACTCCTATCCATTACTTAATTCAGCAACGCCAGATAATCCATTGGTAATGATTGCAGGTACTTCAACTTTGTTGATTGCTGCTCTTAACTCCCCCTCGTGTTCCAACCTACCAGCTGCATAATTTTCATAGAAAAGCTTGGTAGTAATCTGGTCGCCAAAGCCAACAATACTTGGAACATTAAACAGTAGCTTTAGGGACAGACAAGCTGTACTGACGGCAAACACCCTGGGTTGATTATTTCGGCTTGAATCTAGGGGGAGGAAAGCTTCGGAAAAAAATACCTCAAATGGCAGAAAAAAGAGGTCTGGTTCTGATAAAACTATTATTTTATCAAACAAGTCAGATAGGGCATACTCCAACTTCTGGAGTTTGACATTGTCATCTCTAGGATGGGGTTTTAGCACCAGTACTGTGTTTGGCTCTATACCTTCACAGATCAGGAATTCACGGTAAGCAGCGATTTCATTCTCCAGAGACATTCTACCCGCCTCAGACAAATTTGAAGTGAGTAAGATTGAGACGGGAGACTCAGCAATGTTCTTGCGAAACTGGAGAATGTATTCTGGGTTTACCAAACCCCTCAGCTTTTGAAAAGTTTCGAGAAGCCACACCTTATTTAAGGTGACAGTTTTCATGGGAGGTGATTCCCCAAAAACGTCAGGCAATACAAAATAACCGATATCAAATTTTAGTCTAGGTTTTAGGGACGTTTTTATTTTTAATATCGTCTTAACTTTATTTAATAAAGATTTATATTTGGCTTGTATATAGTTAATTAAATTAGGCTTATTTTCTTGAGTTTCTGGAAACAAAGCTTTTGAATTTACTGAAAAATAAAAGCCAATACTATCACCGTAACAAATTTTTTGTGCCGATTTGTAAATATTAATAAGTAGCTTATTTCCAAACATCCAATTCCGGCACAGGTAAATTTCATCAGCCCTGTTAGTGCCAACCATTTCATGGACCATACGGAAAATTTTTGATGGGCTGGAATAGTCTAATCGACTCTCAATATCACTGAGCTGCTCAGGGGTGATGTACACAATTTTATGCCACTCACCCACTAACTCTGCTATAGTTTTGATAAAGGCGGCAAATTCATCAATTTGCCCTGGGGGAGAATAGAGATGATAAATAACAAGGTAGTCTTCGTATTTAATATTAAGGTCTTTTTGCTCTTTTTCTCTGTAACTAAGGACTGATAAGGCAGTCACTAGTTGAATGCTGCCTTGACAGGTAATGATGCGTTTAACAAGTTTAGGATTAGTCATTTTGTTTATGGGAATATTCAGCGTTGCTCCTGGTTAACAGACAAAAGTCTTAACCCTCCCAAGCTGAAGGCTTGCAAAGTCATAGCCAATCCGCTTTGATAACCCCCCTTTAGCCCAGACGAGAACGAAGTCGCGCGTCCACAAACTTTCGTCCGCACCTCAAGGACTAAACTATAAAGGGGGTTTTTAACGCCGATTTGGTATTATCCGAGACTTCTACTTGAGAAGCATTGCCTACTAACCCTTTCAGAAGTTATTTTTTGAATCGGGATAGTATTCTATACTTCCAGTGGGCATAAACTGAGCTTTTGGTTCAGCTGTAGAGTTTAAGTTCTAAGCTGCAGGGGCGTAAGCATTCAGCTATCAGCTATCAGGTATCAGCTCTCAGCTCTCAGCTCTCAGCTCTCAGCTTTTAAATAAAACAAGTAAGCATTGGTTTAATCTCTGTTACGTCAGCCATTCGCGAATGGCTGACCGCTGACCGCTGACCGCTGACTGCTGATAGCTTGTAGCTTATAGCTAAATGCTTACCTTAAACCTGTACTTTCATCAAGAGCTCACATATTTCTCGAACCCCTCCTTGCCCACCTGCTAATCTGGTAACATACACAGCACAGTCTCGGTTTTCTGGCATCGCATCAGCAACAGTTAAGGGACATCCTACAGCTTCCAGAACTGGTAAATCAATGATATCATCACCAACATAGGCGACTTGGGCAAGAGATAAACTCAACTGTTCACAGAGTTCTTTGAGGACAGCTAACTTATCTTCAACCGCAAAAAAACTGTACTTGATTCCTAGCTTTTGGACTCGATGTCGGGTTGCCCTACAACTGCTATTGGTAATAACAGCTACCTCAATTCCAGTCTGTTGCAGTAGCTTGATTCCCATGCCATCCTTGACATTAAACTTTCTGAGTTCTTCACCGCTTTCTGTGTAGTAAAGTCCGCCATCGGTCATGACACCATCCACATCTAGGGCTAGCAGTTTGACCTGGGATAAACGTGCTTGTAATTCAGCTTCAGGGATTTTGTTCATGGCAAATTTACCCCAGTTGTAGTGTCCAAACCCGCACGAACATTCAGAATTCCCTTTAGCACATTTTCCAGTTCGGCCAAGGGTACCATATTCGGACCATCACTAGGGGCGATGTCAGGATTTTCATGAATTTCCATGAACAGAGCATCAATCCCAACCGCAGCCGCAGCTCTGGCCAAATAGGGAACAAAGTGTCGCTGTCCACCAGACTTATCTCCCTTTCCTCCTGGCATCTGGACGCTATGAGTGGCATCAAAAACCACAGGATAACCTAACTCGCGCATCTGAGGGAGGGAGCGAAAGTCTACCACTAGGGTATTGTAACCAAAACTAGTACCCCGCTCAGTGAGTAAAATATTCTTGGCTCCCCCAGCTTCCAGTTTGCTGACCACATGCTTCATATCCCAAGGGGCAAGAAACTGACCTTTTTTGACGTTAATTGCCTTACCTGTAGCAGCCGCAGCGATTAGTAAGTCAGTTTGGCGACACAGAAAAGCTGGGATTTGCAGGACATCGACTACTTCAGCAACAGTTGCAGCTTGGTGACTTCCGTGGATATCGGTAAGCACTGGCACACCCACCTTCTGTTTGACCTTCTGGAGAATTTCTAGACCTCTGTCTAGAGTTTGTCCCCGAAAGGAGTTTATTGAAGTTCGATTGGCTTTGTCAAAGGAAGACTTGAAGATCAAAGGAATATTCAAGCGATCGCATACTTTGCGGATCTCCTCTGCCATTTTTAAGGTAAAGTCTTCCGATTCAATGACACAGGGACCACCAATCAGGGTGAGTGGGCAGCGATCGCCAATAGAGAGGGTATCAGTGATTTGGGTATTATTCATGAGTTTTACGACTGTTGGTTTCTTAAGACAGAAGCTTGGAGGTTTCTATTATCAATAATTTATCTCATGTCCAGTAACAGTTGTAGGGGATTATCGGGGTAATTAAAACTTAGATACTTCTTGTACTATAAGTTTTACAAGATGTATTTTGTGTTTTTATGGTGATTGTCCGCATACAGATATTAAAATTTTTTAGCACTACTATAATAATCTTTTATATTTTCATGATTCACGAAATTAATCCACTGGTTACTCTCATCTCCAATTAAAAAAATGTCCGATTTAGGATTAGTTTTTTTAGCTTGAGCTAAACTATAGAGTAAGTGAAGATAATTTCCCCGGTGAAGAGTGATGATAGGTATAGACACAAATGTATCCTCCAAGATAAAAATGTTATATTATCTGAATAATTACACTATAATTACAATTTTTTTATAGACTAGTTTGGGAGTTATGACCAAAAAATCATGTCGATAGCGATCGGCATTCTCTATTGCCTATTGCCTATTGCCTATTGCCTATTGCCTATTGCCTATTGCCTATTGCCTATTGCCTCTTGCCTCTTGCCTGCCCGTAGCGCTATAAATTTAATTGTGTCCGACTACTTAAATTACTCAACAACGTTTATCTTATCATGATTACTTGTTGTGGTTTGCGACTGTAAGGACAGAATTTCTGACACAAGTTCATTAGTGTAGACCTTGGCAGCAGAGTAAACCAGATGATCGGAATTTTCCATCTGCTCCTTGGGAAAGGTCATTGGCTCTCGGAAAATGTAGTGTACTCGTTCACTCTTGGCAGCATAGGCACCGAGAGTTTCTTGAAGTTGATTAAAATAGGCTTGAAAATCCTCATGCTCATAAAGACCTTCATACATTGGGCTGTTGGCTAAGTAAACATTAAAACCATACTCTTCCGCCAGTGCCACTATTCGTTCCAAAGCTTGACGGTTGTAGGGCGAAAGATTAAATTGATTGTTTCTGGCAAAATTGATATGCGACTCCTTCTGTGCTTCTACATAACTAGGGTTGGGTTTTTCCCAAACCATGAACCCATCTTCTTCTATATTGTAGCTTCTGACTTCCTTGAACGTATCCAGAGGAAACCTGAACCATAACGAAAGACTCTTGTTTTCAGAATAGAGGGGAAAATATCGCTCGATAAATAAAATACCCGGACCCCGTAAACGAATCTTTAGTGGTGGTTCAAGCTCCTGCCAGTATCCCCAACTCAAAGGAACTCTCGCTAGTAACGGAAAGTTAATTCCGCGATGCCAAACATCGTAGACATGCACGATCAGAACATTTTTTGGAGCTCCAGATTGCTGTATATATTTTTCTAGCATCCAGGCATCGTTGAGGCTCAACATGTTGCCGATAGTGCAGAGATTGATTGAGGTAACATCGAGTCTCTCGTTGAGAATACTTGGAACTACCCCCTGGTTACAACTGGAATCTCCTAGGATGAGCCAGTCAACAGGTTGCTTCAAGCCCAGTAACATTTCCCATTTTTCCTTGACCAACCAATAGCCTCGATTAGGTCGATGGTCATTCAGATACCATTTAGCTGCAAAATTGCACAAAATAACAAGTATCAAAGTTCCCAATAGAGATAGCAAGACTCCTCGACGGTTGGCTGACCCAATAATTTCTTCTGGTAGCTGTTGATTGGCGCGTTGTGCCATGTTTTTCCTTAACTCTTTACTCTCGTCATTAATCAAAATCAGAATTGGAAATAGATGAATTCTCCAGATGTGCGAACACCGAAAACACAAATCCAGATAATCAAGAAACTGTAGACCGGAACCCGACACCAATAGTTTAGCTTTGTTAGGATAAGCAGGTCACGGGTCACATACTGATAGATCTGAACCATGACCAATGGCAAGCAGAAAAACACTAAGTCATATCCCAAGAGTAAACTCTGATCTGATCTACCCACCCCCACTCTGGTAAGCATGTAATAGATTTGATCGGCTGAACTGGAACGGAAGATTACCCAGCCAATGTTAGTCAGGATAAACATCAACAACATTTTGCCCAAGATCCTTAGATAGGAATACTTACCGCTCCAAGGATCTTGATGTTCTGGATTCTTATCAAAGATGCGGTAGATGATCAGAATCAGCCCGTGAAATGCACCCCAGATCACAAAGTTCCAGGCAGCTCCATGCCAAAGACCGCCCAGAAGCATTGTTAAAAATAAGTTACGGTAGGTGTTTAAACTCCCCTGGCGGTTACCACCTAAGGGAATATAAAGATAATCTCGTAACCAAGTAGATAGAGAAATATGCCATCGTAACCAAAAATCACTGGGATTGAGAGCAAAATAGGGTAGCTTGAAATTCACCATCAACTCAAAGCCCATCAGCTTGGAAATTCCTCGCGCAATGTCAGAGTAACCAGAGAAATCTCCGTAGATTTGCACGGTAAAAGCCAGAATACCGATCAGGACATCCAACCCCTGATATTGGGTGTAGTTATTGAATATTGGATTGGCGATAGTCGCCATATTATCAGCAATTACTACCTTTTTAAAATACCCCCAAATAATTAGTAATATCCCAGCATTAATTTGTTCTATATTGAGATTACGTGGTAATATGATTTGGGGTATTAGCGTAGTTGCTCGTTCGATCGGGCCTGCCACCAACTGGGGAAAAAAGGAAACAAAAAGTGCAAAATCCAGGAAATTACTAATCGGCTTCAACTTTCCTCGGTAGATGTCGATGGTGTAACTCATCGTTTGGAAAGTGTAGAAAGAAATCCCTACAGGCAGCAGGATAGTTAAGGTAACCCAGTCAACCTGGAGTCCAACAAGTTTAAGCAAACTGCTGAAACTTTCTGCGAAAAAGTTAAAATATTTGAAGAAACCCAGTAGGGAAAGATTAAAAATTAAAGAGATACACAGGAGTAGTTTTCGTTTTCGCTCTTCTTTGATGTCTTGGAGCTGTTTTCCTACTGTAAAATCAACAACCGTGGAGAGAGCTAGCAGTGAGAGAAACCGCCAATCCCACCATCCGTAGAACACATAGCTAGCAATCAGCAGCAGAATGTTCTGGGCTTTATAGTTCCTATTTAAAAACAGGTAAAGCGTGTAGACAATGATGAAGAAAAGGACAAAAATAAATGAGTTAAATAACATCTTGGAGTTTCCTAAATTTGTTCATGGTTCTCTCATTCTGATCGGTACTCCAGCTTGTATGGTGGGCAAAAAAAGTTGGCTTCTTTTGAGTAGTCTAGATTAGATGATTTTGCCCACTCTACTTTAATTGATAGTTTTAATTGATATTTTTTTTACAGGCAAGTCCCTTTGTTCACGGTTCTCTCATTCGGAGCGGTACTCCAGGTTTAACTGAACTCCACTGATTTAGGCAGTGGTATTGGTCTTGGATTGAGGGAGTCTATATAACCTCAGTGCAAATCGTTGGATCTTGTTCCTTAGCCAAAGTAATTTTATCCTGACTAGGGATAGGAATCCGCCTCTGCTGATAAAGTGGATGTAAATAGACAAAAACCTGGAAAGCTTATTCAAGACAAGAAGCTCAGATTTATCAATAATAGATTCGTAGATGTTAAATTCTTGTTCATTCGGTTTCGGAATTGTCCTAAATTCGATATGGGCCTGTTCATATAGGTTACTTGGATAGCTCATCTTTTCTGCTAAGAATCCTAATAAGTGATCTACAGCCTGTTTATATTTATCTAAGTATTCCGGCGTTCTTTTTTGCTTCTGTCCATAGTGATTGTTGTTACCATGGGCTCTATACCTTACCAGAGGTTTGGCTAGATAAAATTTTCTAGCTCCTACTATTGAAGCTCCGAAAACTAAGCAGTCATCTGCACGAATGCGCCAATCTTCTTGCTGGGGAAGCGGTAGGAACTTCTCGAGTACATGTCTACGCATCGAAACTGTCGAAGTTCGATGACCTACCCATGCTTTTTTATAGAGAGTGGCGATTCTGGAATAGCCCAAATCTCGTGTATTGTTGTAGCAACTGGCGATTCGTTCTTCATTCCCAAATACCTCAGCGCTACAAAACAGAAAATCACACTCTGGGTGCTCTTGGTAAAATTTTACTACTTCTGCAATGTAATTTTCTTTATAAAGGTCATCGGCATCAAGAAAACAGATAATATCTCCACAAGAAGCAATAAATCCCGCATTAAAACTTGAAAGCTGCCCCTCATTTTTATCTTTCAATACCAGCTTGACTTTTTCGTTAGCTGCAAAATTTTTATGTAATATCTGGGCAGATTTATCTGTTGATTTATCATCGACAACAATAATCTCATCTACGGGAAATGATTGTTGGAGCACACTATCGATAGCATCACTAACATAATGCTGATAGTTATAGTTGTTAATTAAAACCGATAGTTTCATATTTTTTTAAATGTATAAAAAAATTATTGTTAAATAATCTGACATAATATAGCGTTTATCATAGCTATGAGGTACACATTATTTTTTACCTATTGCCTATTGCCTATTGCCTATTGCCTATTGCCTATTGCCTATTGCCTATTGCCTATTGCCTATTGCCTATTGCCTATTGCCTATTGCCTATTGCCTATTGCCTATTACCTGCTCCCTGCTCCCTAAAACCCAGAGATTTGTACCTGATGAGTATGATAGTTGCTATATACAGGTACCATCAATTAAAGCTAGAGCTGTCAACCAAATTTTTAAGATTAGGTTCGGTGACTTCGGTACCAGGTAGCTCCCATGACTAAAACTCCTGTCAACCCTAATGCTGCAATCAGTGGCAGTATGTCTCCTGTTCTCAGTGCCTTTAAACCAGAGCTACCTATTAACACAAAAGGGAAAACACCCGGAATGATGCCTAGAACCGTACCCAGAAAATAGTCCTTGAAGCTAACTGAGGTGAGACCAGCAGCAAAATTGACTAAACCATAGGGAATGATTGGCAGTAGTCGAATCGCAAATATGTATAACACCCCTCCGCGACGCACTTCAGTGTCCATCGCCCGCCAACTTTTAGCTAGCTTCTCAACCACTAGCTTACGCCCGACAGTGCGGGTATAAGCGAAGGATACCACTGCGGCAATTACCGCAGCAACACTAGTCCAGAGTGTACCTAACCACGGACCAAAGATGGCTCCTCCAGTTAAATTAAGTGCTGTTGAAGGGAGTATTAACACAGTCGCTACAACATAAAAGATGATATAGATCACTGGTGCCCAGATCCCAGCCTGTCTCAGCCAAGACTGAAGTTGCTCTGGCTCAATGCCTCCAAGTAAATGCATCACTAAAGCAGTTGCAAAGAGACAAACAAATGTGAGCAAGACAACAAACCGCTTATAGTTGAGCATCAAATAACGCTCCTACTTATCCAATCAGTCATTACATTTATCTCCGGTAAAAAGTTATTTTTATCTACTGTAATAGTAAATTTAACAGTGAATTATATCATATATAATACCGTAATTATAACCTATTTTTATATTATTTATTTTTTTGAGGAAATAACTTGATCATTTAGTGAATATGTTTTTGGTAAACCGTAGAGTTCACGAACTAGATAAATCGGTCTTTGTTTCGATTCTTCAAAGATGCGACCAATGTATTCACCAATTATACCTAGTGTCAGCAATTGCACTCCTCCTAAAAAAAGTATGACTACCATTAATGAGGCGTAGCCAGGAAGATCAATCCCAAACAGTAACGTACGAACTATTAGGAAAGCAGCATAGAGGAATCCAGCTATAGAAAGGATGAGACCGACATAACTCCAAACCTTTAAAGGCAGGAGACTAAATGATGTAATACCATCAATGGCAAAATTCCAAAGTCGCCAATAGTTCCACTTAGTGATTCCATCATAACGTGGAGGGCGATCGTAGAGTATAGAAGTTTGCTTAAAACCAACCCAAGCAAATATCCCTTTCATAAAACGGGTTCGTTCTGGCATTTGCTTGACAGCATCAACTACACGCCGATCAAGCAAACGAAAATCTCCAGTATTGGAGGGAATTTGCACATGGCTTATTTGACCAATCACTCGGTAGAAAAAATTGGCAGTAAAACGCTTAGCCCAAGTGTCTCCCTGACGAGAACGGCGTGTTGCATAAACAACATCGTAGCCCTCACGCCATTTGTTAATCATCTCCCCCATGATTTCAGGCGGATCTTGGAGATCTGCATCAATTGGTATAATGGCTGCACCACTAGCAAAATCGATACCAGCACTTAGAGCAGCCTCTTTACCAAAATTACGAGATAGATTGATAACCTTAATTACAGGATTTGAGTAATGGTGCTGGAGCAGTAACTTTAGCGTGTTATCCTTGCTGCCATCGTTGATACAAACAATCTCATAGTTGATGTTGAGATTGTCTAGCCCTATCGTAAGGCGTTCAAACAGGTAATCAATGTTGGACTCTTCATTATAAAGAGGAATCACAACGGAAATTTCGATATCGTCTTCTGAGTTAGAGAACATAATAAGCAACCTATAATCGCCATTGTATAACAATACAATTATCGTTTATTTTGTTGATATATCACATAAACAACGGATATATATTAAATATGTTTTATAAAGATATTATCAATATTATTGGAAGTTATTTTATTTTTGTAATAAAAAAAAGTTGTTTTTTATAGGCAGAATCTATCCTGTATTTTTGCTCAATTTTATGCTTAAATGATTCTGGCGTCTTATATAAAAAAACATCCTGGAATTCCTCAGGAATAGTAGGTTGGTTAGGCTCGATAACTAGCTGAAGTTTGACCTTGGGATCTAGTAAATGACTCAATTCCATGATGTCACCAAAGGTACCACCGCCATTTTTGGAGGCTTCACCGCTAACTACTAATGGCATATTTGCTCGATTAATAATCTCCGCGATTTTTTGATTATCACTGCGACTAGGTCTCACTGATTGAATAGCACCAGACAAAACTCCTGCTGCCATGATTGTTATGGTAATTATTCGCAAATGCTTCCGCTGCAAAAATTTTATTTTCGTGGAAGTGAACTGAGTAGAAAGAAAGTAAGCAACGGCGAGTTGGCATCCTAAGTAAGACGGAACGAAATAACGAGCGTTAGTTGAACGTATTCCACCAGACACTAAATCTGGAAGAGCTAGACTCAGTGAAATTGGTATGATTAAGGTGACAACAAATAGCCATATTTGCTTGGGGGTGTGTCGGCACAGAACATAAATTGAGTACCCCACTAGAATTGCCATAGCAAAGGCTAGCAAGGTTTTCAGAGATTCTGGAAGCCAAAATTGGGTTTTAAAAAAGACGGATTGAAGATTGAAAATCCAACTTTTTACTAAAGTGTTTACCGGCAGTGACATATCCATCCAGGCTGTTACTTCCTTTAGTTTGTCCAGATGGGTCAAAATCACCAGAAGCCAGGGCGAGAACGCCACAACTGAAACAAATGATGTTAATAAGTAAGCAACAGCTTTCTGACTTAGCCGAAATCCCTCATTGACAGCCACGTAAATTCCATGACCAAATAAGACAAAGACAGAAAATACAGCAGAATAGAGCGATAGTATTGTAGTTACTGTATAAATCACCCATGCAGATTTTGTTCCTAACCTCATTGCCCGCAGCAGTGACACGCTCATTAGTAAAGTCGTAACTGCCCACAAACCGTACTCCCGTATTTCTTGTGCATAGTACACATGGAAAGGAGAGATAGCTACTAATCCCATCGCTATCCATGCTGTCAAATAGGACTTAAAAAGTTCCAGACAAAGCCAGTAGATACAAGGGAGTGCCAACAGGCTGATTAAGACAGGTAAGCTTCTGTTGATGCTTACAGAATCCCCTAACCACTGAAACCAAAACCGTGCTATTAAAAAGTAGATGGGCGGATGATGTTGATCTTCTGTTACCAGCCCATTGAGAGTGTCAAAAAATTTTTTTTCATGATTAACACTTTGATACTGTCTTAGTTCTTCAACTCCAATTATGTGACCCGTAAATACTTGTTGAATTACCTCCGGTACCGTATAACCAGAAATTCTTAGTAAGGTGTAAGTCTCATCATGCCAATAAGCTCTTGTTTCAAGATTACAAAATCTAAAAAATACCCCTAATATCAATAAAAAGATAATCAGTAATTTTAACCAATTTGGTGGAAGTATCAACCTGGTTTTGATGATTTTATTCATATAACATATCTCATCATATATTATTTATGTTTAATAAAAATTATTTGATATTTTTTATATTATAGTATCATTATGACCTAGATTTAACTGTGGTTTATGTTATACCTATATACAGGTATACAGGTATAAAAATACTTTATTAAAACCTATTTACCTATACATTTTTTGATAAATTGCTTGACAGCATTATGGTAATTTAGCCTGATAGCCTTGAAATAGCCTGCTCTGATAGTTTTGTCTTTGATCAGATGCATAAACTTGAGAAGTTTAGTTATAAATGATACATTATTGTTTAATCTTAAAAATTCCATGGGTTTCCCCCCCATTTTGCGATCATACCAAGACAACAACATGCCTTGCTTTAGAAACATAAATGGTGTCAGCCCATCATATTTAGCATTTGCTGCTAGATGGGTAGGTAGATTAGGATTCACCTTTCTAAATGCCTCGGTGATCAGTGCAATGCCATTTGGTTTTAGCATGGAGTGTATATCTCCAATAGCAGCAAATGGATCACTCAGATGCTCTAGCACTTCAAAGGATAAGACTACGTCATATTGACTAGATAGACATTGGTTGTAATCACTTATAATAGTTATAGATTCATCTAATAAACCATAATTAGCAAACCGTACTTATGCTACAAACCAGTGACGAGACACGGTATTAGACACGGTAAGGGCGATGGATATCTCGCGAGATAGGTACGTCCCTTTCCATGTCCCGCCGTGTCCAATACCATTTCCTACCCATGGGTCAACCTCTCTCAAAACCGTTGTTTTATTACGCTCAGTTCAATAATCCAGTTAACTGTGAATCTACACTTAGGAGTCTAGCTTATTTTGCCACCCTAGAAAAAAATCGTAGAAACCGCTCAGATAGCCTTATCCCTTAATCACCTTTTTCGAGGCTTTGTACAAAAAACCCCTAATTCTCTTGAGGCATTGAGAGCGAGATATTTTCCATCTTAGAAAATAGTACCAATACCTTATCCGCCAAAGAACACTAGGTCTTCTCGCTAGCATGTATTCGTCTTGTTTCTTAGCATGGATATCTTTCCAACCTAATCCATCAGATAAGAGAGTGCGGAAAAGACTTTCTGAATTAACCCATTCGCCAGCCACATCTTCACCAAATGGTCCAGCTGAGTGATAGGGGAATGAATACACTTCTTCTCCAGTAGTTGTACTTATCGGCCAATTATGATATGTTGTTGCAACACTCGAACCATTAACAATTTTAAAGGCATCGTAATTTCCAAGGCTCGCCAATAAAATAAACACTTCAATAGAATGCGATTCAGCGGAAATGTACTTAGGTCGAATGTCATTATTTAAAAGTGATCGAAGGATCACATGGTCATAATGCTCGATATCGATCTTGACGTAATAGGGATATCCGTGTTCGTAAAAGAGCTGATTGACAGTTTTTCCAGGTAGGAAGACTTTTTCGTAGTTTTCAGGTTTATGTGTGGGAGCAGGAAACTGGCTTAGCACATGTTTAGTTTTATGTATGTAGAAGGGAACGCTTGTAACTTCATTAGCTGCTGTCAGAACACAATTCTCAATAACTAGTTTCTGTTGTTGAATCTCGAGTGCGAATCGTTTCTGCATTTGTTCACAAAGGATCGGATTGGCCTCGACAGCAATAACGATATCGGCTTTCTTCAAATAATAAGGGACATCATCTCCGTTATTAGCACCGATATCATAAATAATTTTTTTGTTCCCATTTGTAATTGAAGTCATTACTCGCTATTTATTTATATCCTTTACGGTTCACACTTCAATATACTTTATATTAACGATACTATCAGGATATTTTGATGGCGGAATACATTTTGCTCTGTCTCTAACTTGAGGATATTTACTTTGCCAACTTATTCTTTATAATAGTTTTTTAGTCTCGGTATTTAATTCTCTAATGAATCTCAGGTAAATACCCATTTTTATTGATTTTATATAATTATATCTTATTATGTCAAAAATAGGTAATTAATTTTGTGCACCTGCTTATTAAGTTTATTGACTTATTATGCTGAGGGGGTGACCTGACCCCTAAAAAGCTTAGTATATAAGGCTTTGATGTCAATGATATCATGGAAGATACAGTCCCAAATTAACCCTCGATTCATTTTATGGAAGCTCAAAACCTTATAACTACGTCCAAGGTCGCGCCCAAAACAGAATGTATATTTTTGTAACTTATGGGCTAAAATTATTACTGGGTAATAATTTCAGCTTGCATGTCACCCCCCCAGCTTATTATGACGAATAATTTATTTGGTTATCACTACTTATTTAGACAGCATATACCCTGTGAAATTTTAAGTACAGAATCTTGGTTATTTGTCAAAAAAAATTAGATGCGTTTGCCCTGATTACCGCTACCGTCACCTAGCATGAGAATTTTGATTTGCTTAGGATCTAATCCCCACTTTTCAGTGTATAAGCTGATTCGGTTTAGTGCTGACTCAGTCCATTTTTGTCGAGCAGGGTTTATCCAGAAAACAAGGGTTTCAAAGATAAATCCATAGCTCTCGCGGTAGAGTTGCTCCATATGTTCGTCATAGTGGTGGGGTGTTACCTGGAAGACAGGTATATCCTGTAGGACATTCCAGCCCAGATTCATACCTTCCATCCATACTCTGTGTCTAACTTATTGCTCCGATAAATCTGTAAATTTAGTAATTTCATTAACGATATCTTCAAAGGATAAAGGAATATGTGATGCTATGTCTAATTTCATGATTACTAGAATTTTTTGATGACGTTTTAAACTAACTTTTTTATTATTTAAATACTACTTACTTTTATATCTAAATAATTCAGGATTGAATTATTTTTTAATTAATCATGAATTTCTGATTAACGTCTTTGTCCAGTTCACTAATGGCAGGGAGGACAATCCCTGACTTACCTTGGCCTTAAAACTCAGCTTGGGTACAAACAGTTTTGGTGTAGACTTTACTAAGTGAGCTTGAGAAGGTCTAGTCAGTTTTTGGTAAACCAAACAGGCTCCTACTCCTAACTGATGGTGGGAATTAGCTGCACAAATTCTGATCGGTAATAAACCAGACCATCTTGCTAGTATGCTTAACATTACTTTTGTGAAAATTGTAGCTTTTCCTACCACTAATAAAAATCCCGATTCAGGGAGTTGTGGTTCAATCTCTACCAGAAGCTCCTTGATAGATAGCAGCTTATCCGGCAAATCCACCATTACCATCTGAAATTGTTTGCCCCCTGTCAGCTCTAAAGGCAGACTTTGTAGCTGAACCTGGTCTTTAACCTCAACCTTGGAGCACCAAGTTTTGACATCTGCTAAAGCTTCTGTAGTATTAGCATAAGTAATATCTAACCGTGGCAAGTCTGCTAAATCTGACAGTAGCTCTTTATTTCTACCTTTCCAGTAGAGAAGTTTGATTCGAGAGTTAAGCCGATGGATTTCTTGAATCAGCTCGTAAATTTTTAAACGAATGACAAATTTTTTTTCGTCTATCGGCTGATTAATGTGCCGCACCCGTGTGTCATGTTCTAAACGGAAAGGCGGCTCAATCTCACCCTGTAAGATGTAGCGGTAGAACTTTTGCTGTATTGCTTGTTGACTGTAGCAATCTATCAGCTTTTGATGAGCTGCTATAGCAATTTTTTCTGCTTGCTCAGGATGCTTTAGATAAAACTCAATCTTATTCAGCAGCTCATTTTCACTATCATAGCACTCTAGGTGAACCCCTTCTTCAAATAGAGAAAATAAACCTGACTGAGGACTGAGACGGTCTGTTAGTAGAAAACCTCCTGCCATGAGTACCTCAAAAATCCGGCGATTTGTATCTCCATTTAAACCACAATTCAATACTATCCGGGACTTACTGTAGTCCTCTAAGGATTCAAGATATGGTTTGCGACTGATATCAATTTTGACGCCATTATCCTGCAGGAACTTTAGTAGGTTGCTGCGGTAGACGTGCAGTGATGACTGAGAACCTCGGAAAATAATATCGTAGGATTTGGCTTCCTTCTTCTGAGGAACATAGTGGTCAATGACAGGAGTTCCTGGTAACCAGAAGACATTTTTCAGACCTGCTTCCACAAAGAAATGTAAATGTTGAACCCCCTGATAGACCCAATGGTAATCACAGTCAAAGCTTTGGCAGTATCTAATGATGCCACTTAGAGACCCATCACCCCAGTGAAAAGTATCCCCAATTTTCATGACTTTTGGACATGTTAATTTATCAAGTCCTCGCGGCATGAAGTGTATATTCCTGGCAGACATCTGCACTAGATCAGGATAGAAATCACTGGGTAATTTATCTAAAATAATATCAATAGAGAATTCTCCCATTGGGACGGGAATAGCTTTACCTGCCTTTACAGCCTCTGGCGGTGGATTAGGGCAAGCAGTTAATAGTTGAGGGTCATTTTCTCTTAATCGATTCAGATTGAACTGAGAAATTGATACAGGACCAGAAATAATACGTAGTTCCTTAATCATTAAGGTAGTGCCACAAATTGAGAGGTTGTCATAGAATCAGCTACTTTTTGAGCCAAAGCCTTTAGAGTGCTATGCAGTTGGTGCCATAATCAAGGCTTGAGCCTGCACTAAATCCTCAGGGGTATTAATCTCCAAAACTGCCCTTTCAGTAAGACACACCCGAATCGCAAATCCATGTTCCAGTACTCGCAACTGCTCTAAGCCTTCACACTCCTCTAGGAGTGTGGGTGACAGTTGAGCATATTTGCTCAGGAAATCTCGCTCAAAAGCATAGAGTCCGAGATGGTGAAATACAGGTGCATCTCCAGAATTACGGAAGTAAGGAATGGGAGCGCGGGAAAAGTAGAGGGCGTGACTTTTGCGATCGCATACGACCTTGACTGAGTTAGGGTCTTGATAGTTTGTTGCCATATCCAGAGGACAAGCAAGAGTCGTCATTGCAGGAAACTCCCCTTTGAGATAGGGACTTACCAGCTGGGTCAGCATCTGAGCAGTAACAAAAGGTTGGTCTCCTTGGACATTGGCTATTGCCGTCATTTCCGGATAACGTTGAGCTACTTCTGCAACCCGGTCAGTACCAGTAGCATGGTCTGAGCGAGTCATTTCTACCTCTCCCCCAAACTTCCCCACACAATCCGCAACTAATTCAGAGTCAGTGGCAACTACCACCTTAGTGAAATCAGGACAACGTTTAGCTGCTTCATAAACCCTCTGCACCATTGGGCGATCGCCAATCATTGCCAAGGGTTTGCCAGGAAAACGAGTTGAATCATAGCGAGCAGGAATAACGGCAAGAATATTCATAAACTAAGTTACCTAACGGGTGATATAATGACTGTTATTAAATTTATCAGTAGCTTTTTTTAACTCTCGTAAAGACGAGAAATAACTGGAGTATTGCCACAGGTTTGGGCGTAAAATAAATTATCGAAAAATATACTTTATAGCTTTCAAATCTACCAATATCTCTTACCCAAAACAAAGACTTGATTATGAGTCCGAGACCGCAGTTGCTGATTATGGGTATGATTTCGCCCCCCTAACCCCCCAATACTGGGGGGAAGGAAACTCTCAAAGTCCCGCGCCGCCCAATACTGGTGGGAATTAGCGGATGCTTCGATTTTTTACAGATGGGGATTTAGGAGGCAGTAGCCAAATAATACAAATAAATTCATACTTAAATTCAGCAACGCCTTATGATCTATTTGTAAATGCTATAGCTAAGTCTACTAAACCAGGGTGAAAGCATCAGACGTGATAGTTGTTGCTTGCACCCGATTTAGTAAAGCTAACTGTTCACCACCATTGATAATCCAGGTATCATTGCTATTGGAACCAGTACCTTGAGTGATTGTCAGCTGCTCCCACCTTAAACCACCAGATAGTGCCAGCCAATCTTCACCAACTACAAAATCAGTAATGGTCTTAGTTCCCTCTCCTGGGGCTAAGACAAATATGTCGTCACTAGCACCTCCAGTTAGTAGGTCATTACCACCACCACCATTAATGATATTGACATCTCCATCACCTATTAAAATATCGTCATAAGGTGAGCCAATCATGTTTTCAATATCATTAAGAGTATCTTCACCACTATTAGTATTCAGAATGCTGTTGTACCAAACATCAGCAACCTTTCCATAACCTTCTACATTGGGGTGAACACCATCTGGCAAATCACTGGGCACTAAGGCACTGTAAACATCGACAAAAGTTACGTTTTTGTCTTCCTCGACCTTGTCACTGACAATATCGGGTATAGATAAATTAAAATCTATGCCCTGCTGTTGTTGTGCTGGAGTTGGAATAAAATCACTGTCCGGTTGCTCTGGATTTGTACCAAATGGTGGGATTGAGCTTACCAAAAGCTCTGTATCTGGTAACTGATTAGTAATCTGATCAATGAGATTACTAAGCCGTAATGGTGCTGTTAATGATCGTCACCTTTGAGTATGTCATTGGTGCCGATCATTAACAGCACCATATCTGGCTGATAAGTGTTTAACCAACCATTAACATTATTGGCAATATCACGAATTCTCCATCCCCCAAATCCCGCATTGTCTTTATCAAAGCCATCGGGTCCAGTAGACTGGGGGCCAACAAAATCTATGTTGAAACTATCATCGACTAATAAATTCCACAAATCATCACGGTAAGCTGCTGTATCTCCCCAATCCCGACCAGGCAAGCCGAAGGTGTTGGAATCACCTAGGGGCATAATCTTAAACGGCGTGTCAGGTGAAGTGGCAAATTTGTGAGTGACGATATCAGTTTCTAGGTTGGCAATGATAGAGCCGTTTGCCTGAACATAAGTTATAGTATCAATTCCGTTGCCCCCATTAAACGTGTTGTTACCTGTACCACCATTAATTACGTTACCGAAGTTGACAGTTGGTGGGTCTAGTTCAGGCTCAGCCTCAGGAGTTGGGGTCACAGATGGTGAGACCGGAATCAAATCAAGGTAGTTGATATTGAAGCCCCCACTCAGTACATCCAGGCGCAATTGATGAGTCCCGGCACTGAGGCTGAGCACTTGGGAAGACTCGATCGTCTGCCAAGTTCTCCAGCCACCAGTGTTGCCCAAATTCACACTAGCCTGTTCTCCGTCTAGACTGACTTGGAAGCTATGATTGCCATTGAGTGCAGAAGCCACACGAGCTTCGAGTTGATAAGTCCCGGAACTGGGAATGGTGACCTCATAGGTCAGCCATTCTCCTGACTCAATCCAACCCACCAGCGGCGTGCCATCTACATCGCCGCTGTCAGAAATATCCACATCCTCAAAGCGATACTCTCCACCATTGTTGCCAGGGTCAAGATCGTAATAAGCTACCCCTTGACCACCAGTATTGTAGTCTTCTGCTTCGATGCGAACAGAGTTCATAACCTACTCCTAATAATTTTTATTTCCTATTACACGAGTAGGTAGATGCTTCTTCAAGCTTGCTCAAAGTATACCACTTTGAGCAATGTCATGGAGTCTAAGTAAGCCAATACAGCGTTTGTGTTTATCCACCACCGGCAACACGGAGATTTGAGAAGTCCGATTTTCCATAAGCTGTAAGGCATCGTAAGCCAGTTGGTCAGGTTGAACCATTACCGGATTGGGAGTCATAATTGCTACTGCCTTGAGGTGTTCTAGCTCCGTTGGCTTGATTTTGGCAATCGAACGTCGTAAATCACCGTCAGTAATAATTCCGAAAAGTTCACCCTTATCGTCAACTACATTGACTGCTCCCAAACTGCCTTTAGTGATAGCACCAACAATTTCAATCCAGCTGGCTTGAGGGGAAATCACAGGGTTGTCTTGGTCTTTGTGCATTAAGTCTGCGACTCTCAAAGTCAGGCGCTTACCCAAACGTCCTGCCGGATGATTCAGAGCAAAATCTTCTGGCGTTAGCCCCTTAATTGGCATTAGTGTCATTGCCAAAGCATCTCCAATTGCCAGAGCAACCGTTGTGCTGGTAGTTGGAGCAAGATTAAAAGGACACACTTCTTGATCAACGGAAGCATCAAGCACAACATCTGCATTGCGAGCAAGAGTAGAGTTCAGGTTGCCCACAATCGCAATAATCGGTAATTGCCGACGCTTGAGGTAAGGCATTACAGCCACAAGCTCATCGGTTTCACCACTGTTGCTCAAAGTCACAACCACATCTGAAGAGGTGACGCTCCCTAAGTCACCGTGCATAGCATCCCCTGGATGTAGATAGGTTGCTAGAGTCCCCGTACTCGTCAAGGTAGCAGCAATTTTACGCCCTACAATTCCTGACTTGCCAACTCCCACCAATACCACTTTACCTCGACAATTAGCTAAAAGCTCAACAGCTTGCTCAACTTCCTGAGGTTGAAGTCGATTGGCAGCTAGAGTAATTGCATCAGCTTCTATTTTTAGCCTTTCAACAACCTGTGAAAAGCAAGTTTTTTCCATTAGGAACTGCATATATCTGTCTATAATTGGGGTAATATAAGTAGATATACCCTAAACTAAATGATTTAATTTTTATCTCCTTAAATTCCCCATACATAAGTCGATTATAGGCTATTTTATTGGAGTTTTAAGTAACTTAAAACCGTAAGTATTCAGCTATCAGCTATCAGCTATCAGCTATCAGCTATCAGCTATCAGCTATCAGCTATCAGCTATCAGCTATCAGCTTTTGAATAACATAGGCATTCGTCACAGCGTCGAAGCCTGTGCCACAAACTAGAAGCCTGTGCCACAAAGCTGTTCGCGTAGCGTGAGCTAAAAGCTCACGGCTGACCGCTGACCGCTGAATGCTTACTTAAAACCAACTAGTTTTTTTAACGGATTTAATCGCCCTTTTTAAAGAAGCTATTTCCCGAGCCATAGTTGAGAAATTTCCCTCTAGTAAATCACGCCTGACGTAGGAACGAACAAGGCTTAAATCAATATCAGTTTGGGTTATATAACCGCAATCCCTAGCTTCGTTAAAGTACTGAAACCATAGATCTCCATAGGGATGATTGGTATACTTCCAGGGTTGAGTGTAGAGGTTCGTATAGTGGATTAAATTCGTATCTTTGTCATAGTAATCAAAGACATTCCAAAGGGGGTCTAGTTCTCCGATCTGGTAATTGTGATGAGCAAGAAAAGCAGGACTCATACGGGCAAGGTCAGGGTAAGAATACAGACCTTGCTCAATTTCGTCGTAGTAGGTTTCTAAATCAAAGTTGCATTTTTGACAATCGATCAGCATTACGCTCAAGCCCCAAAGGTCTTTAGCTTCACTGCTATAAGCTCTTTTTGCCAGGAAATCACAGCCATTCAAAGGTGTGTCTAATAGTTCACCAATATCAGTAAAACAGATAGTATCTGAGTCAATATAAATAGCTTTACCTTGATAGTTACAGAGTTGTGGAATCAAATATCGATAGAGACTAAACTCAGTTGTATTCCGATATTTAACTCTTAAGGACATGGGAGCGAGATAAGGCTGATCATCATTAAGTTCAATAGCATTGTGGGTGCCATTGAAAACATAAATATCCAGTTCCCTATGGCTATGCTTACGAAGAGAGTAAATTGAGACTTTCCTCTCCAGTAGACTCGCTTCGCCAGATCCGATAAATACTCGCACACGCTCTTGATTTTTCATGGCTAATTTTCATAATAGTGCTAGGAATTATTTATTAGTAATAATTTGATTAGATAAATCTATTTGACTTTGACTAGTCTTGGAAAAAACTTGATCCTGTTTACTCTCTTTAGGTTCACCACGTTTACGAATAACCTTGCCTGGTACTCCTACAACTACGGAGTAAGGCTCAACACTCTTGGTTAAAACTGTCCCAGCACCGATGACAGAACCTTTACCTATTCTGCAACCATCAAGGATTCTTACTCCCGCTCCTATCCAAACATCATCTTCTATAATGACACCTTTCTTAGTAGACGGTTGAAGGTCGATAGGCGTATCAAGATCATCAAAGGTATAGTTTGAAGTAACAATTACAGTATGGGTAGCGATTCTGACCCAGTTTCCTATAACTAAGTCACCTGCACCATAAAGAAAACAGAAAGGGTTGACACTACAGTCACTACCAATTTTTATCTTACCCTGTGCAGATATGAGCATTGCTGAACTTCGGATAATTGAGCGATCGCCAATATGAATAGCAGAGTCTTCCAAATTACATTTAAGAGTTACATTATTTTCTACAATGACTCGATTTCCCAGAAATAATTTATTTAAATTATTTTTGATTACGCTTTTGCCTATATAACAGTCTTCCCCAAGATTTCCCAGGTTTTTACGGTAATAGTTTTGTCTTAGTTGTTTTTTATAATTATTCCGTAAATTACGAATTAACTTAAATAAGTTATACATCTATTATAATGGTTATAACAACAATATTTTTTGTTATTGGGGTAATGCTTTCCATTTTCTAGGTTGATAAAATTGACATTGTGTCATTAATGAATTACTTTTAACTTTGAAGGTTAATGATACGTGGTCGTAGATATAATTAGGTGGCTTTTTGACCCATACTCTACTAGAGTAAGAACCAGGTCTTAATCCAAGATAAGGCATTTCTAACTGAAGTTCAACTATTCCATTATAAATTTTTAATATTGTGTTGTCTAGGTTACTATCCAGGTTTAATAATGGTTCCCCTTCTCCAGAAATTTCTCTAATCATAAGACAAAGGATTCCATGATAAATTTTTGTGTGAGCTTTGCACTTAACACACAAGTATACAGGTTGACCACTCAGAGGATATTCAATCCTATTTCCTTGTCCATCTCTAAAGTAAACGGCAAGAATATCTAAACCAGTGCTTTCTTCTGGTGGTTTTTCTTGAAAGAAAACAGCGCCCTTTGATTCCTGTTTGTTATCTAGGAACAAATCTTCATCATATTTTTGCATTACCACAGCCGCCTTACCAACTGCTAGTAATTTTCCTCGTTGAAGATAAATTGCTGAATCACAAATAGATAGAATAGAATTAGGATTGTGAGCTACTAGAACAAACGTTGTACCTTTATCACGTAATTCAGACAGCTTTCTATAGCATTTCATCCTAAACAGAAGATCGCCGACTGCTAGCACCTCATCAATCAGAAGAATATCTGGTTCTGTATGAATTGCACTAGCGAAGCCTAACCTTGCTGCCATTCCAGAACTATAGGTTTGTACCGGCGAATCAATCGCATCCCCAATTTCCGCAAACTCTAGAACTTGATCAAACCGCTGATCAATTTCTTCCTTCGACAACCCCAAAATCGACATATTGGCATAAATATTTTCCCGCCCTGTCAAAATCGGATTAAACCCTGCTCCCAAAGCAATCAATGGTGCCAACCGACCTTTAACTTCCACAGAGCCAACATCCGGCTTAATCAAACCACTAATAATCCGCAACAATGTCGATTTACCACTACCATTTGTCCCCACTAAGCCAATAGCTTCTCCTCGTCGCAATTGAATACTGACATCATTCAGTGCCCAAAACTCCTTTTTCCGCAGCTTCTCATCCTTCTGCCTCAATCCTACTAACTCAGTGGCAATATCATGGACCCCATATAATAAAGACCGCTTCAAGTCCCGACAAAACTTTTTAGAAACCCCATTAACCGAGAGAATGACTTCACTATCCTGGGATTTGTCCGCAACGTCTCGCTCAGTGCTACTAATCATAATTAAGAACTGATCCTCTCAACTACAAAAGGGATGGATAGACGATAGACAATCCAAGCTAGGAGCAATCCCACAACAGCAATCCCACTCGTAACCCAAAATCCCAGAGGTTCTGATATCACACCTGTCGTTGCCAACTCTCGTGTTGTCACCAGCAAAGGAGTGACTGGATTCAATTTCACAATAGCGCCAAATACCCCCTCACTAGGAACTGGGTAGACAACTGGAGTCAGAAACAACCAAAATCCAGTTGCCAAAGTAAGACCCATAGAAAAATCTTTATACAAGGCTCCCATCGGGGCTAATAACAAGCCAATAAATGTTCCGAATAAGACAAGATGAATGAAAGCCACTGGTGCTATAATCACGCTCCAACTTACTGGCATCCTGAACCAGATAAACAAGCCCACAATCAGAATCAGCTTGATACCAAAGTTAAAAAATACTTGACCCAGTTTGCTAAGAATAATGGCTTCACGGGGGAAATTAATTTTAGCCAACATCGCCTTTGCCTCGGTCACCGCTTGGACAGGACCATTCAGTGTTTCCACAAAAGTCTGCCACAGGGTCATGCTAAACATCACATAAGCTGGATAGGGCAAGTCTGTGCTACCAACATTAATCACCCCATTACTCTTAGCCAAAGTAAAGCCAACAGCCGTCACAATTGGTGGTATAAAAGCCCAGATAATTCCCAGCAATGACTGGCGGTATTGAGCACTGATATCCCGGACCAGAAGTCGCCAAGCTAGTTCTCTAGAAGCCAGCAAGTCTCGCCGCATCTCTTGAAATAATTGAAGCGGATGCCTCATCTGACTCTCAGGGGTATAAACCACCCTGGGTAATCTCTGATCTGATCTTTGAGTCCGTTTCAAAACTATCTCCTCACTAAAATCCCTATGGTTACTCTGGTTTAAACTTGTGGAATAACAATCAATTATTTTATCGAATCGATTAGATAATAATAAATTTTAAATTAATTTAAAATTTATTATTATCATAGCTTTACCATAGCGCCCTGCTAGGTTTTAGCTCTGAGGTATTTCTACTTATTTAAGGTATTTTTTTAAAGAGTGTAATGGCCATCAAACGTAATAATATAGGTTTTATTGCTAAAATATCAATGGGTTACAACTCTTTAAAAATTGAATAATTTGATACTATTTTTTTTGCTAGAATCTACAGGTTATGGTGAGATTTTAAATCTAGAATTATGGTTTATAATAATTATCTGTTCAGTTATTCAAGAGTTATTGGTTAAATCTGGATAGTTTAGCCAATCAATTAAATTCATTGGTTCAGAAAAAAAACTCTACCCCAGTTGACCAAACTATTCTTCAGCCAATTTTTTTTCCAATCACCAGCCTTGATATCAAGTTGCGTTCAAAGATATCACGATTCACAATCAGGATGGGGAAGAGGGGAAAGAGTCCAGAGTATACCATCGGGCACCTCTGGTTTAGAACCGGACTTTCCGACCCGTCTGTTGCCGGTAATATCATGTCAAGATAATTACCCTTAATAAAAATCTCCCCCATCTGGCCATCTGGCCATCTGGCCATCTCCCCACACTTCCCACCCTCCCCAACCTCCCCGCGCCCGGGCCCCAAAATTGATGGGTATTCAACCAGACTTGATATAAGGGGTTAATCATTTCCCGACTCTTCGGATTTCAGCTCTCGGATCACTTAGCAGTTGGATAGTAAAAGATTTAGCTAAAGCTTCAAGAATCCCGGTCTATTTATAGCGGGGAGACTCAAGACAACCCATACAGGGCAATCACCAGTGGCGGAATAATCAATGCCATCAACAAACTTAATGGGGCACCCACCCTAGCAAAATCCAAAAACCTGTAACCCCCTGGCCCATAAACCATGGTATTGGTCTGATACCCAATCGGAGTCATAAAACTATTGGATGCTGCAAACATCACTGTAAACATAAATGCCAGAGGATTGAGACTCAAACTCTTAGCTACCTCCACAGCAATCGGCAATAGTAACACCACCGAAGCATTATTAGACAGCACCTCTGTGATCAGGACAGTAACCACATAGAACAGTGTTAACAACCAATAACCAGGGAGATTACCCCCTAGTGCCACTAGATTTTCCGCTAACCATTGGGTTGTGCCTGACTCCTTCATGGCTATTCCCAAAGGAATTAACCCAGCCAGCAGGAAAATAATATCCCAGCGTACTGTTCCGTACAGTTCCCCAGGCTTGAGACAACCAGTGATCACCATCAAGACTACTCCCAACAAGGCACTCACCATAATCGGTAGTACATTAAAGGCAGCTGCTAAGACTACCCCTACACTAATTGCGATCGCAATCCCTGCTTTGTCTCGCCGTAGGGTTTCTAAATCTCGCTGTCCAATCACCAACAAATCTCGACTGGTTTGCAATCCCAACAAACTTTGCCTCGGACCTTGTACCAACAGCACATCACCAAAGTGCAAGCAAACTCTTCCAAGTCTTTCTCTGACCAGTTCCTGTCCCCGTCGAATTGCCAAAACCGTACCGTTATAGCGTTGTCGAAACCGCATATCCTTTAAGGTTGAGCCAATTAAATTAGAGTTAGCCAGGATCAACACCTCAGCAATCCCTTCCTCCCCAGAGGTAAGACCCGTTTCCAAGGGTTGCTTTCCAAATTGGACATCAGCTAAGATTTCTATCCCTCGTTCATCTTTGACTCTCAGCAGACACTCCCGACCAGACCTCACAATCAAAATATCCCCTGGTCGCAATACTTTATCTGCCAGCGGTTGGGGAAAACGGCTACCATTGCGAATCAGTTCCAAAACGTCCAAATCAAACTTCCGCTGAATTTCACTGGCACGTAGGGTTTGCCCCACTAGGCTGGAATCTGGTGTAATTACAATTTCACTGACATACTCTTTGAGATTATAGTCCTGAGTGACAATACCATTGCTGGCTACTTTACGGTTGGGCAAAAGTCGGGGTGCCACTAGAGCCAAATATGCCAATCCTATGGTGAATGTAATTAGCCCCAATCGGGTGAATTGAAACAAGCTGAAATCACCATAGCCCAACTGTTTAGACAACCCACTGGCCAAGACATTAGTGGAGGTGCCAATGGTAGTGATCATGCCCCCTAAGATAGTGACAAAGGATAAGGGCATCAAAAGCCTAGAAGGGGAAATACTTTGCTTGCGGCACCAATCTTCTACAATAGGAAGTAGTACAGCCACCACAGCGGTATTGTTAATGAAGCCTGTTATGGGCCCAGCAATTATTCCCATGGTAAAGATTTGCTGGGTTGACTCCTTGCCTCCCCACTTCAGCAGTAGGTCATTCACGATTTGAAGCGCCCCAGTTCGGGCAATCCCAGCACTGAGGATAAACATAGCCATCACAGTGATCGTGGCAGGGTTGCCAAAACCGGAGATTCCCTGTTCTGGGGTGACTAGCTTTAGAAGCATAAGTAATACCATCACTGCGATCGCAGTGATATCCACTGGCATCCATTCCCTAATGAAACTGATTAAAGCTAGTAGGACAACGCTCAGGGTTAGAAATATAGTCATAGATAGCGATCGCTCTCACCAAAAAAGACTACCTTAGTTAGGTAGCTCATGGACATCCATCAAACATTTTGATAAATTTACCTATCCATGGAATTTATCTCGCCATATACTAGCCAAAATGATTCAATAACGCTATTAGTTAGCGTATCCTTTATCAAACTAATTTATAGTTATAGCAATGAGCATAAGCCTTAGGAAATCAAATTAATTTAAAGGTAACTTCGGAACTTCGGAACTTTGGAACAAGCATGTACTAATCTTTATTCCCCGAATTCATCCGTGAATATGAACTTAATTATTCATTATTATCTAGTCAAGTAGATCCCTTAATTAAAACTTTAAATTAAGACACCCTTGATTTAAAAAAAATTAATAATAAACTGTCAATTATTGTTGACTGTTAACTGTTGACTGTTAACTGTTGACTGTTAATCTTACCATCCCGCCAACAAAAAAATCAATTAAATTAAAATTGAATAAACTCCTGGGGGTTGCTCTGAGGATGCCAGGGGAACAGGTAGCTTCTGGAGTAGGGGAGTAGGGGATATTCCATGTCCGTCCCGATTCCCCCATCCCCCCATCTTCTTCAAAGTAAAGCGTGGTAGCTCACGCTTCGAGCAATTTTCCACTTCCCATCAAGCAGAATTCCCAGAGGGATCACCCTTACTACCCTTGTCAATACGCTTGATCGGTTTCGGTCTTGGTCTTTGGGGTTTGGGTGCTGTGGCTGTAGCCACGCCATCCTTTTTACGAGGAGGGCGTGGCTTCGGGTAACTCTTTTTAGCACCAAAACGTTTTTTATTTTTATTAAATGGTTTCCTCTTTGGTCCAAATTTGTTGAGAAAACCAATATCGTTTCCTTCCTGGATCACCAGGGTATTGGCTTGCAGCTGTGCATGTAAATCCCAAAAATGACCAACGACCCTTTCTCCCAGGCAACCCTTAAGCTTTAACTTGAAAAACTTAGGCTTATCTGACTCTTTACGAGGTAATTGCCTAATTTTAACAACGACTTGTTCCTTCTCCCGCGAATGGTAGATCACCTCGCCACGAATGGAAAAATAGCCATCCTTCGGAATCGGTTCCGCCTCAGCTTCTGAGGAGTCATTTGATGTCTCGACTTCTGCTTCGGACTGAGCAACTCCCGAGTCAGTTGTTTCAGCTGAAGCTGTGGGTTCGAGAGTTTCTGGTTCCCAGACGCCAACAATTTGGACATGTAAGTTATCGTCTGCTTGCCTGATGCGGGGATAGACAACCCAGAGGTGGGGCTGATTGAGATCTAAGTGATTCTTGACCAAACTCATGACCCGACCGAGTAACACCGCATCAATCAAGGTTCCATCTGCCGCTACAAGTGTTCCCCTGGTCAACTGCTCTGCGGAAGGCATATATTTGCCATTGACCAGACCAATGGCGCGGTATTGCCTAGGTTCACTGGGGGCAGGAATTGGGTGCTGTCTTGAGACCTTACTTGAGACCTGAGTAGTTACTTTCCCATTAGATTCAGCTAAGGGAGCTGATTTGGTGGTATCTTGAGAGCCACCAGTTGGTGTTTCTGGGGGCTGGTTTTGCACACTGGATACTTCCGGTGGTTGGATTCCAGATGACTCAGCTGAGTCGGGAAGCCGATTCACAGACGAATTCATATAACCTCCTAGCGGCGGAGACACATTCCCATGGGTGGTTTTGACTGACATTGGCAGCATTGTTTTGTCAACATCTTCCAGCTTTCCGGTGTCCTTTCCAGAAAAAATTATCCTGGATTCTTGCCACCACAAAACTGGAGGGTGAGCGCACTTGGTACTAGTCTACCCACTGTACAGAATGCAGTGAGATAAAGGCTAGATCCGCAAAGTTTATGGAATCTTTAATCTGAGCGGTTTCTAGCCGATTTAACTGAGCTTTAATGCTAGCTTATTTAATAGATAGGATTTATGGGAGGATACTTTAAAACCCCCAAATCGTTTCATAATGGCAATAGAGTTCAAGAAGGTTTTGTGTCTCAAAAGCGCAGTCTGTGGATCAAAATAGTGCTAGTACTAGCTGTGCTAGCGTTTATCGGTATTTCGATGATTCCTTTGCTAGGGAATATTTTCAAGGATAATCCCGCCTCTGTTGGGGCAACACCTACAGCTACACCAAATATGTCTGCCCAGCAGCAAGCAGAACTAGAAGCTCAAGCCAAGGGTTATGAACTAGTCTTGCAGCGAGAACCAGAAAATTTAACGGCTTTGAGAGGTCTGCTGGAGATACGGCTGCAGCTAAGAGACATCAAAGGCACGATTGAACCCCTAGAAAAGTTAGCCAAACTCAATACTGACCAGACAGATTATGGAGTCTTGCTGGCTCAGGTAAAACAACAAATTGGCGATCGCGAAGGAGCAGCTCAAGCCTATCGGGACATATTAAACGCTAAGCCTGGGGATATGAATGCTCTGCAAGGGTTAGTTAGTTTGCTAACCCAGGAAAACCGCCCAGAAGCAGCCATCGGTTTGCTGCAAGACACCTTAAAAAGTTCCCAGCAAGTCAATGAAATTAAGCCTGGGAGCATTGATGTCATTTCTGTGCAGTTGTTGTTAGGTCAAGTTTACGCGAATCAGAAGCGTTATGACGAAGCCACAGCTATATATGACCAGGCAATCAAAGGCAACCAAGATGACTGGAGACCAGTGCTAGCTAAAGCCATGATTTTTCAAGAACAGGGTAACACTGAAAAGGCTAAACCCCTCTTTGACCAGGCTACATCCCTAGCACCAGCCAAGTACAAAGACCAAGTCAAACAGTTGGCAGCCGAAACTCCAAAAACTCCGGAAACTCCCGAAATTCCCGAAACTCCCGAAGATTAGTGATGAGTAACCGACACAGAGTACTAACGCTAGTTACCCATGACTCGACCACTGAGGCAGTCTCGGACTAGTAATCAATACTTCCGCTCTTTCGGTTCAAACAAGGTCATGCTTACCGGTTTATATTGCAGGTCAATACCTGCGGATGAGTAAAAAGCTAGGGTGTGTTTGAGAAAATTGGGATCATCCCGTTGGGGATAATCCTCCCGGCTATGGGCACCCCGGCTTTCTCGTCGGTTCAGGGCAGATGTAAGAATGATTTCTCCGACTATCATTAAATTGCGCAGTTCCAAGGCTTCGATAATTTCCGTGTTCCAACAGTTGCCTTTGTCATCCAAATAAATTTGCTGGTACTGTTGTTTCAATTGTTCCAGTTGGTTTAACCCCTCCTCCATGGAAGCTTGGTTACGGAAAACGCCACAGAATTGGGTCATACAGTCTTGGAAGGCTTGACGCAACTGGTTAAGCCGTAAGGTGCCAGATTTTTCCACAAGGGCTTTGATTTTTGCCTGGGCTGCATTGAGGTAGGATTGCTCATCAATGTCTGGTAACTTCCGGTCTTGGACGTATTTTGCGATCGCAGCACCAGTTCTTTTGCCATAAACGACACATTCCAACAGGGAATTACTCCCGAGGCGATTTGCCCCATGAACAGAGATACAGGCTGATTCCCCAGCGGCAAAGAAGCCCTCAATTAACCCATCTTTACCACTATGGACTTGCCCATCGGTGTTGACAGGGATTCCCCCCATGGAGTAGTGGGCAGTTGGTCGTACTGGCATTGGTTGATGTACTGCGTCAATACCAAGCAAGCGATGGGCTTCTTCCCAGCAAAACGGAATCCGACTCATAATCTTGTCTTTGCCCATATGGCGCAGGTCAAGGTAAACAAAAGGTCCACCTGCACTGCCATCAGGATGAATTCCACGACCAGCTCTGAGTTCTAGGGTAATCGCTCTTGAAGTAATATCCCGGGGTGCCAGTTCCATTTGTTTGGGGGCGTAGTCGCTCATAAAGCGATCACCTTCTGAGTTAATCAGATAAGCCCCTTCCCCTCGTACCGCCTCAGAAATCAAAACCCCCACCGGATACAAGCCCGTAGGGTGAAACTGTACAAACTCCATATCTTCCAAAGGCACCCCAGCCAGAGCTGACATTGCCAGACCATCCCCAGTGGAGGCAAAGTCATTGGAGGTCGTATTAAATACCCGTCCATAACCCCCGGTAGCGAACATGACAGCTTTTGCCCGTACTACTTCCACCTTCGTGTCTAGGAGCTGGAACATAACCACCCCTTTTGCCTGACCCTCTTCCAAAATCAGCTGCATAACGTACCACTCATCGTAGAGTTTGACACCGTTATGCCGGAGATTGTTCACCAGTTCATGCAAAATGGCGTGACCCGTCTTATCTGCCGCGTAGCAAGTGCGCCGATGGGAATGACCTCCAAAAGCCCTCTGAGCAATCCGACCATCCGGTAAGCGGGAAAACAGCACCCCCATGTGTTCCAGCTCAATGACTACCTCTGGAGCCTCTTTGGTGAGGATTTCTACTGCATCCTGGTCTGCCAAGTAGTCAGACCCTTTAACCGTGTCAAAGGCATGGGCTTCCCAGCTATCGGACGCATCAACATTCTTCAGAGTAGCTGCCATACCCCCTTGGGCAGCCACCGAATGGGAACGAATTGGGTGAGTTTTAGCCACAAGGGCGACATCCAGCTTAGGCTCAGAGCGTTTAATCTCTAAAGCAGCGCGACATCCAGCTAATCCCCCACCGACAATAATGACATCGTGTTCTAGCATCTCGGTCGTATTATGGAATCCGAATTCCTATTTTATGCTCTAGGTTATAGCCTCTAGGCATCTAGCCTCTAGGCATCTAGCCCCTAGGATTCTGACAAAGAATGAAGCGCCCCTCATCAAGCACGGAGGCTCTCAACTCTCCTTCCCCGGGTTCTGAAAAAGCCGGGGATGGTTCGGATTCTCTTCAACCGGTCGCCTCAATCGGTTTCTGTCTAGGCGCTCTGCCGACCGCTGTTGATGTGGTTTCCTCCTCTTCCATCTGAGCAATTTCAATATGGTTTAACAATGTAGTCACGAAGGCAAAGAGCAGGAAGGGCAGAGATAGTACCAAAATCAGCCCGACAGTTGCCAGAGCGTAAATTTGGCGGTCAGCACTCCAAAGAGCTAAGGCTGAGGCGAGACTCAGGAAAATTACGATTAACCAAACCATAATTTGTCCATAAATGTCACCAAAGCTTAGGGTGCAGACAATGCGATATCGTTGTAAGTTATCCATGGCATCTCTTGACACATTTCTTTATTTTTGTGACATACTCCCGACGCTGACAAGCGCGGTACAGCGCGGGCTTCTTACCAACTCCAGCCATCGCTTCGGATACTCGGTAAGCTTTATTAACGACACGGGATGCCCCTCCGCGCCGGAACAATACAAGAAGTTCTAGAACCAAAGTACTGCAGGTGCGAGCCCGTTGGTGCGACCCAAGGCCGGGGAACCCGGCCTTGGGTCGCACCGCCACGCGAATTTAATTCGCCGACGGAAAGCGCACCTATGGAATTTTACCCATTCACAGATAACTCAAACTATCGAGTTTTTCTGAAGGTCACCCCATATTCTTTGTTGTCAAGGTTTAATTAGTAGGTGGCGATTAGCTCTTAATTTGATGTCCCTACTATACCTAGTATGTCACAGTTAATTGGCAAGCTCCGTTACGACCCTTGCCCCGCTGTCATCCTAGAGATGAAACCTTAGAATAGGGTCGCCTTAATCAATGAGTTTTAACCTTTTTCCGCATAGCCTGCCAACCATAAAGGCGACCCTATTCTTACGGTAACTTCAAGACACTTACCCTATCGGGTAAAGTGCGGGGCTTCTCGCGGTTTAGCTAAGCATATGCGTCTCATCCAGGTTTGGGGGATTTCTCAATAATTTTTAAGAGGAGCGCAACATCACTTTACATTTAGACCTTAGTCCTATGTATTTTGTGAGCCAAATTAAGCCAGATGGTATTGACTTTTGACCAATAACCAAAGAGCGCCCTCGGTAGGATTTGAACCCACGACCCAGGGATTAGAAATCCCTTGCTCTATCCACTGAGCTACGAGGGCATAGCTATATCATACATCAGAAAAAACTGTTTTTGCTTGGCTGGTGATCGGGTACCAGTCTCTGTGTGGCTAATACCTAGTCCTATCAAGGCGCTTTGGGGGTATTCACTCCTGTGTCGGTAAACCATAAACAACTATTATACCAATTTCAAACGGGACAGTCAAGGTCAAGGAGGAACAGGGAACTTAGGATCAAGCAACAATGGCTCCGGTAACAGAAAGCATTCCCCGTTAACCGTTGCCCGTTCCCCGTTCCCGATCTCAGGAGAGCCTTGGGCTTAAGTGGATAGCCACCACAATTATCGATTGCTTGTCTCAATTAGCGGTAAGACTCAAGGCACTTAGCTCGAACCCGAGTTAAGGTAGGTACATAGTCAGTGTCACTGATCAGAACTTAGTCAGACCCTGTCACAAGGATTCTGATCAGGAGATAGTGACTAGTACTCTGTCAAAATTGAATTGAGGGGTAAACTATACTTTTCCGGATTAGGCACGCTTTTACTAGGCATTAGGTATGACTTAACACCTTGCCACCGTGCCACCGTGCGACCTTGCCCTAACCCTCAAAACTAAATTGACAGAGTACTAGGGGGTTAGAACACTTCGTCAACAGCACCCCCTGACCCTGTCAGGAGTCATGTGCCAGTATCATGTTTATTTTGAAAAGGCAGGATGTTGAAATCTCTAGTATTCAGCACCCACAGAGGGAGCAGCAAATCCCGATTCTCAATTACCAGGGGCAAACCTTTCGCCTGCTCAGTGTATTTGGTTCCACTCAGGAAGAGGAAGCCATAGCTTTCTGGCGAGACCTCACCGATAATCGGGGCAAAGCTTGTGTATTGTTGGAAGAACCTGACCGCTACAGCGTTTGGGGAAAAATCCGTCTGGAGCAATTAGGCACTGAACCCAGCTCTGAGGGCACTAGGGTATCCTACATTCAAGCCTGTCTTTTGCTACTACAGACGGTGTATATGGATGTGGAAGACTTCTTAGGAGCTAGACAAGCTGGGTTGTTTCAGAAGGATATCGCCAAGATCTTGATAGATTTAAACTTTCCCCAGGTTGAATCGACCCAAGCTGTACAACAATTGCTCAAAATCGACCCCCTTACCAACTCTGATTTTCCTACCTGGGAAGAACATGATTTGATCACCCTGTTGCAAGAACTCTATCGCTTAGGTAAAGACTATTTTGGCAATACCAACTTTGCTCAGGGGGTTAGCGATATATTGCAGGATATGCCCCCTCAGGAGCAAACTCAGTTTATCAACTGGCTTAACAACTCTGATCTTGGTAATCTATGGCAATAATCTACAATTGAAAATAAGCTTAAGAATCATAGATATTTTAGCTGCCTAACCATAGTCTTATTGTGCTAGTCAGTGATAAGTGTGAAATTCCTTATGAGCAGCTCTGCAGAACGGTCATCAGGTAATCTATCCCCCCTCAGCAGCAATACCATCATCTATGGTGGTATTGCTTGGGCGATTATCTCCCTATTATTCTTCTTGCTGTTTGGGATTACATCCCCTGGGCAAGAAAGTCCATTTTGGTACCTGATTACTACCTACTTTTTAGAATGTATACCCTTCCTAGTAGCAAGTATTCTCTGTTTCAGAAATTGGCGTAGCCCTCAGATTGCCAGTGGACGAAATGTCTGGCTAGGACTTGGTCTGGGGAATCTGTTCTATTTGATGGGTGACTTGATATTCGGTGTGTGGGAGCTGTATTTTCACCTTAACCCTGATGTATCACTAGCAGATGTGTTTTACTTATCGTCCTACGTATGTCTTGGGGTAGGCATGTTTTTAGCAGTTATTCCCAGGCGCTTAAACTTAGAACTTTGGCAAGGGTTAACGATTGTAGCGATTGCCATAGTGGGGATGGCCTTAGCTGCTTTGCTGTTACTTGCCCCTTCCCTCGAATCCAGCACTCCTGAATCTGGTGATTTGATAATTGCGTATTCTATTTCTGACTCGACCACAGCAGTTCCGGTCAAGGACAATAATGCTATGGTCATCTCGGCAGAGCCATCTGAAATAACCAACTCTGAGGCAAATCAGAGTACCGATCATAATTCTCCAAGGTGGGCTATTGAACTTGACAACTCACTGAGTGCCTATTCAAACCAATTGACGACCCTCTACATTGCTTTCGATGTAATTCTGCTGATTATTGCCTCATCCCTACTGTTAGCGTTTTGGGGTGGACGTTTTTCCCAATCCTGGCAAATGATTGCCGCTGCCACATTTTGCCTGTACATTGCAGATATGTGGTTTAAGTATGCTGAGACTAGACCGAACTACGAAAGTGGCGGTTTACCAGAAGTCTTTTTTGTATTCAGTGGTGTATTGTTTGCAATAGGGGCTGCCCTGGAATATCAAATATCGAGCCGTTCCCGTCGTGGTTCACGCAGGCGAGCTGAAAAAGTAGCATGAGTCCAAGAAAACTATCTGATGTCGATAAACAGGACATCCTAGAACTATATCGACAGACAGCAGAGACAACTTCAACGCTGGCTGACCGTTATGGAGTTAGTAACTCCACCATTAGCCGTATCCTTAAGAGCAACTTGTTGGAGCCAGAATACGAGGCTCTAATCCAACAAAAGCGCTCTAATCGTACTGCTGATCATGTTTCCTCTTCTACTGTCAAAACGGCTAAGCCTGTGGTAGATTCAGCAGCTCAATCATCACTAGTTGGACTCGAAAATGAACCATTAGCAAATGAACCATTAGCAGAATCTATCAGTGATTTATTGACTTCAACCTCTACTGATGGACGTCGGCGGCGTAAGCGTTCCTCTGTGGCTACTCAACCACCAGTGGAGGAAGAGGAGCAACATACCCAACTGCAACTAGATATTACCACATCAGGTTCAGATGAAGATAAGTCTGTTGATGACCAAGATGAATTCTTACCTGAGGATAAGGGACTAGCAACTAGGAGATTCGCTGAGTTGCTGGACGAAGATTTAGGGGATTTGGATCAAGATGATGATTTAGAGGATTTGGATGACCTAGATGATCTAGATGACCTAGATGACCTAGATGATCTAGATGACCTAGATGAAGATTGGGACGATGACTTGCCAGATCCTGAGATTCACGAATCCATCAGAACCTCTGTGGCTAAAAGCGGTTCTTACATTGAAATTTTGCCCCTCTCGGAAGCTTCTCTTCCTAAAACCTGCTATTTGGTAGTCAGCCGAGCGGCGGAGTTAATTGCTCGCCCTCTGAATGAGTTTAGCGACCTCGGACAAATTCCTGACGAAGAAGTTCAAGAGACAACCTTGCCAGTATTTGAAAACCATAGGGTAGCACGGCGTTTTTCTAACCGTTCTGAGCGAGTCATCAAGGTTCCTGATGCTCAGATGCTTCAGAAGACCTCTTCCTATTTGCAAGCTAAAGGAATTACCCGATTATTAATTGATGGTCAGGTCTATTCTATTTAATATCAAGTCCCCTGGCTTCTGGGTGAGGGACTTTCGCCCTTAGGGTTTTAGGGAGTCGGGAGTCGGGAGTCGGAATTCCCCCTACTGCTGGCGGAAGGGTGGGAGGGGGGAAGCAAATGGAATGTACTTCATAAGTATTTGAAACGCTATAACTATTGATATAACTTACTTGATATAACTTAAGCGCTTTGAGCGAGGGCAAATAGTTGGTCAGCTGTGGACTCAATCAGCTCCCGTTTAACTAGTCGGTAACGCCAAGATTCTGGTATCCCTTGATATCCATAAAATGCCCCTGCCAATTGTCCGTAAACTGCCCCGGTGGTATCAGCATCATCACCCAAGTTGACGGCTAACAGACAGCCTTCCCGAAACGAGCTACTGTGCTCAAAGGCCCATAACGCGGCTTCTAAGGATTTGACTACATAACCTGTCCCCTTAATTTCTGGGGGCTGGCGGTATTTGAAGGATCCTGTGGCAATTTCGTGTATTTCCCCAACCATTGGGTTTTCTTGCCAGTATTGAGGAATGGGGCAATAGAGTTCCGAAAGCAGTTCTTCTTTGCTTACTCCATTAACTGCTCCCACTAGCAGGGCCCCCAAGTAGCGACAAGCATCGACAGCGGTTGCTACTCCATGAGTGGTGCGTGAACTATCACCAGATTTCTCGATCGCTTCTCTGGGTTTTTTAGCATAAAACAAAGGCACAGGAGCCAAGCGCATGATAGACCCATTACCAGCACTACGGGGAGCTGTGGAACCACAGTAAGGGTTTTGGGTTATTTGAAATTGCTGCAAGGCTTGGGATACTGTGTTTCCAATGTCAAAACACTGACCTGTGCTGCTGAGATAACCTTCTCGGGACCATCGCAGATACTGCTGTAATTGATCAACTGGATCAAACCCCTGTTGCTCAATCAAACTATGGGCTAAACACAGAGCCATGGATGTATCATCAGTCCAGTAGCCAGGCTTCAAACCAAAAGTCCCACCACCCACCATATCTTGAATCGGGGTAAAAGAGCCTGGTGGCTTAAACTCTAAAGTAGTACCGACTGCATCCCCGACAGCCAATCCTAAGAGACTGCCACGGTAACGGTTAATTAGCTCCATGAGATAATTCCTCCTGTGACATACTCCCACACTGACAAGCACGGTTCAGTGTGGGCTTCTTACCAACTCCACCCAACGGTATCGGCTTTCGCCGACGCGGGGCGCGTTCGGATACTCGGTAAGCTTTATTAACGACACGGGATGCCCCTCCGCGCCGGAACAATACAATAATTTCTATTTTTAATTAGTAGGTGGCGGTTAGCTCTTAATTTATTTTCCCTACTACATCTAGTATAGACGATATTCAATTGTAATTGTTTCCTTATTCCATGCAATAAGAGCGCAAAATTCATCCCATAAGACGCGCGCCTTAGATAGGGTCGCTTTACTACATGCATATTTAACCCTTTTACGCATAACCGACTAACCATAAAAGCGACCCTATCTTACGGTAACTTTAAACACTCATGCTGCGCATTGAGATGTGGGGCTTCTTTTGCTAGAAGCTAATCCATCACCTCTGCTACTCTAGTGTTGGTGTTTTTTGCATCTTCGCGGTTAATCAAAATCCTGATTAACCCAACACCTCACCCGGAGCTTGTTCAACCCATGAAACCGTTACTCAGACTCTGGCCTATAGCCTTGGTAAATAGACTGGTTTCCTTTCAGCAAACCATTAAACATCAGGGTTGGTGGATTTTGCTATTTGTGATCGGCATGATAATTCCTCTATGCCAGCTTTCCCCATCCTACGCCAGTAGTACCTTTAAGGATGTCCCAGAGAATTATTGGGCACAGCCGTGTATCACCAAACTAGCACAACAAAATATTATCAGGGGTTACCCAGATGGTACCTTTAAACCGAATGCTCCGATCACCAGAGCTGAGTTTGCTGCACTGCTTCTGAAGGCTTTCCCTAGTGCTCCTCAAGTGCGCACTGACCAAAAATTCGTGGATGTACCAACTAATTACTGGGCTAATCAGGCTATTCGTAATGCTGATAAAACGGGATTTTTGGCTGGCTATCCTGGTAGAGTTTTCCGGCCTAAGCAAAATATCCCTCGTGTCCAAGCCTTAGTATCTTTAGCGAGTGGATTGAAGTATCAACCGGTTAACCCTTCCGTAGAGACTTTAAAGGCAGCGTTTACTGATGCTACGGCAATTCCGAACTATGCCCAAAATGCGATCGCAGCAGCTACGGAAAATCAGATTGTGGTCAATCCCCCTAATGTGAAGCAATTCAAACCTAACCAACAAGCTAGTCGAGCTGAGGTAGCTGCTTTCTTGTGCCAAGCTACCCAAACCACTGGATTGATTCCTAATCAATACATTGCTAAGGTTGAGCCACCAACTCCTGGTTCTACTGAAGCGGAGTTAAGGGGGGTATGGCTGACAAATATTGATAGTCAGGTACTGTTTTCTACTACAGCAGTAACGGATAGCCTAGAAAAACTTAAGGAGCTGAACTTTAACACGGTATATCCTACAGTGTGGAATTGGGGTTATACACTATATCCGTCTCAAGTAGCTAAACGGGTAGTGGGACTGGAAGCACGAATATCCACGGAGTTAGAAAAAGACTTATTTGACCCAGAAAAGGGGGTACAGGGAGGACGAGATGTTCTCAAAGAGATTGTCGAGGTGGGACATGACAATGGTTTGAGAGTTATTCCCTGGTTTGAATTTGGCTTCAAAGCACCTTCTTATTCTGAATTAGCCAAACGCCACCCAGATTGGCTGACCCAAACCAAAGATGGGGTCAAGACTCAAACTACTAAAGGATTAGAACCAGAGGATGAAAGACTACAAGAGATTGTTTGGCTCAATCCTTTTAAACCAGAGGTACAGCAATTTATTCAAGATTTAGTTATCGAAGTTGTCAACAACTATGATGTTGATGGGATCCAATTCGATGACCACTTTGGCTTGCCAGTGACCTTTGGTTACGATGATTTCACAGTAGAATTGTACAAAAAAGAACACCAAGGTAAATCTCCCCCCACTGACCCAAAGGATGAGGAATGGGTACGGTGGCGAGCAAATAAAATTACGGATTTCCTAACCAAGCTGTTTCGAGCAGTTAAAGACAGTGTTGAAGACAGTAACAATGATGTGATTATTTCCCTATCTCCCAATCCCCAGCGTTTTTCTTACCAATTCTTTTTAGCTGATTGGGCAACTTGGGAACAACGGGGTTTGGTAGAGGAACTAATTGTCCAGATTTATCGAGATAATTTCAGCACTTTCATCTCGGAATTAGACAAGACAGAAGTCAAAAGAGCACGAAGTCATATTCCGGTAGGAATTGGGATTTTAAGTGGTCTAAGAACTCGCTTAGTTCCGGTATCACAAATTCAGCGGCAAGTGGATGCTGTCCGACTGCGGGGATTTGCTGGTGTATCGTTTTTCTTCTATGAAACCTTGTTGAATATGAGTGATGAACCAGCTTCTGAGCGTGAGAGGGGTTTTGAGGTCATGTTTCCTGAGTTCGTGAAAGCACCAAATATAGAGGATTGGAAGAAATCGAATTGAGGCGTTGCTGAATTGAAGTCTGTTGCTATAAACGCTATTTTCTATTAGTTTACCACAATTTAATTATTTTTCGGAGATGTCTAGTCGTCGGAGTATATATCGAAATCATATCAATCGATTCTATCCCTCCTACATGCTAAATGGAAACTCTTCGATTTGCCGAAGGTAAACCCGAAGCAACTGGCTGTCTGGGGACGCGCAAGTAATACCAGACTTAGCAAGTCCCTTAACAGTATTTTCGCAATCCAACTTTGACGTGAAAGAGGATGCCTCTAAATAGGTTAGCTGAGTTCCAGGAATTTTTTTCGTTAAAAACGGCAAGATGGGACTTAAAACATTTTCTGGGGAACTCAAGATCACATCCCGCATTTTTGATTCCCAATCGGGATAGTCTATTTGCTCGATAAGGTAGCCGATAGAACGAATGAGATCGACTAGCTCCCCTATCTGCAAACACTGAGGATTGACTAAGTGGAAGCTTTTTCCTAGGGATTCTTTCTGCCTAGATAGATAAACAATGGCTTGACTAACATAGTCTACTGGTGTCAAATCGAATTCAATATTGAGATCGGGAGCAATGCCTTGCTCGACAAAGCTCTTGAGCAGGCGACCTAAGGTTTGCTCGGCATTAGATGCGCCAGTTTTACTGTGCCCGCTAATCGTCCCTGGTCGGTATATACTAACCGGAATACCAAAAGAATGTGCGGTTTTCAACAATTTTTCTGCTACCCATTTACTTTGAGCATAGCCTCCATAGACTACTTCACAATCTTCCAGAGGGTCTTCTTCTCGAATGGATGGCTTGTTGAAATACCCTGTTGACTTAAAAATAGCGGGTGAAGAGATAAAATGGACGGACTTGAGTTTGATTTGACTGGCTAATCTCAAGATTTCCTGAGTTCCTCCCACATTGGCTGCTCGCATAGCTGTGTAGGGATAGGCTAAATTCAAGAAAGTGGCAGAATGATAGATAATATCGATTTCCCGCGCTAGCTCCTCGAACTGTTGCTCGTGTAGTCCCAAAAGTGACTGGGACAAATCCCCTATCACTGGAATAATCCGGGAGTTGAAATTTTCATATTCTAGTAAATAGCGATCGAGGTTGTTGGTAATTTTATGCTTGCCTTCAGCAGTAGTCTTACAGCCACGAACCAGGCAATAAATCCTGGCTTGGGTTTGTCTGAGGAGTTCATCGAGTAAAAAAGCACCGAGAAATCCCGTTGCTCCAGTCAATAAAATAGCATTGGGTTCGGAATAATACCCAACAGAAGTAAAGTTCGGTTTGATGGTGGGATCTAGAACGGCTTCTGAAAGCAACTCTTCCACAGTCATGCTTTCAATCCCTGCAGCCTCTTCTGAGTTGCTGAATTTATCGATTGCTTCAGCCATGTTAGCTACTGTGGGTGCTTCTAACAAGGTGCGTAGGGGGAAATCAACTCCAAAAGCGTGTCTTACTTGGAAAAGGAGCCGAATTGCTAGCAGAGAATTTCCTCCTAATTCAAAGAAGTTGTCCCTCAGGCCAATTGGATGGATGTGTAAAACCTGACTCCAGAGTTGGGCTAATTTTGTTTCTAGTGAGGTACGGGGTGGGACAAATTCTTGCTCTAAAATAGGTCGTTCGGGATTAGGTGCAGGGAGCGATCGCCTGTCTAACTTACCATTAGGGGTTAGGGGCAACTCGTCTAAAACCACAAATGCGGCAGGAAGCATGTATTCTGGCAGCTTTGCTTGGATAAGTCTTCGCAATTCTGGCACAATTTCTATCCGAGATTCTTCACCCACAGTGCTGACAATATAAGCGACTAAGCGCTTGTCACCCGGAATATCTTCCCTAGCAATTACTGCGGCTTGTCTCACCACAGGGTGTTGAGTAAGTACTCCTTCAATTTCCCCTAGTTCAATGCGGAAACCGCGAATTTTTACCTGATGATCGCTACGACCGAGTAACTCAATATTACCATCGGCAAGATAGCGAGCTAAGTCTCCTGTTTTGTATAATTTTGACTTTTGACTTACTCTTCGAGAAGCCGCTTTCGCGTCTATGACTTTTGAATTTTCAAAGGGGTTGGTGATGAATTTTTCTGCTGTTAATTCTGGGCGGTTGAGATACCCCCTGACGAGATAGTCTCCGCCTACGTAAAGTTCCCCAGTTTCTCCTCTGGGAACGGGTTGCATTTGCTGGTCTAAAATATAAATTGGCAGGTTAGCAATCGGGCGAGTTATAGAAAAGTTACGCGGTTCTGGTTCTGGTTGACAGTTCCAGGAGCTAACAACAATGGTTTCAGTAGAGCCGTAGATTTCAATTGCTTCGCAATTGGGAAGGCTCTCCCAAAAGCGTTGTTTGAGAGCAAAGGGAAATGCTTCCCCACCTACAAAGATTCGTCTGAGATTCCTGCAACTCTTCAAGCCCGGATCTTCCAGGAAAATCGAGAGCATAGAGGAAACAAAATAAGCAACGGTAATTTGCTCTTGGGCGATTAGCCGAACTATGTAAGCACTATCTTTTTCACCGTCTGGTTTTGCTAAAACAACGCAAGCTCCAGCCATTAGAGGCCAAAATAACTCCCAGCGACTGGAAACATCAAAGCTGAGAGAGGCTTTGTGCAAAACGCGATCGCTTTTCTGATAGGGAAAAGTCTCTTGAAGCCAGCCCCAGCTTTGACAAACCGCTCTATGGGGCATCATTGCCCCTTTTGGCTTTCCGGTTGACCCAGAAGTATAGGTAATGTAAGCTAAGTTTTCTGCTCCAACCCTACCGACTGGGTTAGTATTGCTTTCTACAGCTATTTTCTGCCAATCTGTATCCAAGCAAACTAGATGTCCTTGATATTCGGGAATTTCCGCCACCAATTTCTGTTGCGTCAACAGCACTGACACCTGGGTATCATGGAGCATGAACTCCAAACGCTCGCTCGGATAGGATGGATCTAAGGGCACATAAGCCCCCCCTGCTTTAAGAATCCCCAAAAGTCCGATCGCTGTATGGATAGAACGCTCCACACAAATCCCCACAAGGGTTTCCGGTTCTACACCTAAGGAGCGCAAATAGCTGGCTAACTGGTTCGCTTTGCCATTAAGTTCTCGGTAGGTTAACTGCTGGTTGTCACACACAACCGCAATAGTATCAGGTGTTCGTTCTACCTGGGCTTCAAATAACTGAGGTATGGTATTCATATACTTTGAGGTTTTGGGTGTTAGGTATTAGGTGTTAGGTGTTAGGTGTTAGGTGTTAGGTGTTAGGTGTTAGGTAAAACACCAATTCTTCCGATGACCTAATTTTTCTTATTATCCTTGAGTTTTTCGATCAGAATGTTGAGCATTCTTCCTATTTCATCGCTTAGCTCTAAAACAGGTTGTAACTCCGAGTTTTTAAGATAAGATAATCTACCAGTAATTAGCAAATGTGTTTCCAATTCTTTCAGAGATCCATTAGCTATGGAGAGATGATGGATATAGTCTCCCAAATGCAGTCTCCCTTTCCCCTCAGCGATGTTAGCTGGAATTGAAACGGCAGCTCGTTGAATTTGGCTGCTCAGTCCATAAATCTCAGTTTTTGGTAACTTAGAAGTAAGTTGGTAGCATAGTACAACCAAGTCCATTGCCCGATTCCAAACCTTTAAGTCTCGATAACTCTTAACTTCGATCACCTGGATCACCTTTTTCGTTTAGTCATTATCTAAAGCCCAACATCTAACACCCAAAACCTAACACCTAACACCACTTCTCTGATGCACTCTAGCGCACGTATGAGGCTCCATTAATATCAATGTTGGTTCCAGTTGCCGAGGGGACTTGTCCGGATAAGAGGAAAACCACCATGGCAGCAATTTCCTCTGGCTGGGCGATTCGCTGTAGGGGAATACCTGATAATATCTCAGACAGAGGATAGTTTTGGGTAAATTCCGCAGTCATCTCGGTATCAACAAAGCCGGGACAAATAGAATAGGCTAGTATGCCATCAGCCGCGAAGTTTCGAGCAATACTTTTAGTGAAATTACTCAGTGCTGCTTTGGAGGCTGCATAGTGCATACACTCTGGGGTGTCACCACGATGAGCTGCACGACTGGAAATATTGACAATAATTCCTCCTCCCTTGGACTTAAAGTGTTCTATGGCGCGTCTGGTGATGGAACTAACAGCAATCAGGTTAACTTGAAGAGTTTTGAGCCATTTTTCTTCCCAGACTGAGGGATTATCATCCAAGCTGAGTTCGGTCATGATGGCGGCATTATTAACAACACCATCAATGGCATATCCCAGATTAATAATTTCCTCCACTAATTCTTGTCCTGCTTGGGGCTCGGATAAGTCTTTTTGAATTACAACACAATCCGTTTTTGCTTCGGATGCTAACTTCTGGGCTGGCTCAATATGGGAATTACAGTGCACCACAACTCGTGCTTCTGACCCAATAAGATGTTCGGCGATGGAGTAGCCGATTCCTGTTCCTGCTCCTGTTACCAGAAATGTTTTTTCTGCGATCTTGATCATTGCATTAGTTCCATTAGGTTAAGATTCAGGATTTCTGGCTAGGAAAGAAATCTGGTTTCCAATCCGCAGGCACTTCTCCCACTTCGTTCTTAAAATCGTGAAAGCTGTTCGGCGAAGAAATGGCTATAAAGTGTAGGTCATTGCTTGATTCATTCCTAATTTGATGCAGCGCTCCCGGAGATATTAGTATGCCATCACCCGAATTAAGAACATGTGTTGTGTTCTCAATTACTATAGATGCTTCACCCTCAAGTATAAAGAAAAACTGTTGGGCAACTTCGTGGTAATGTTCTACTCCCCTGCTGTTGGGAGGCATAATTTCCTGTGCAACGGTTAAATTGTCATTGGCTAATAAATGCCATCCTTGACAGCCAGTTCCCCATTGAAAATTTTCGGCAGTAGCTTTATTGATGATCTTTGCGTGGTTTGACATTGCTTTTTTCTCTTAAATCTAAAGTTACTTTAGCATGAGCAAAACTTAGGAGTTTACTCATGCTTTCTTGGCACGGATAAAATATAACTGCTGATAGAGATTGCCCTCTTCTTCTAGAAAGGGGGAGGGTTCTCCTTCTAGATCTGCTAGTTTTTGATAGCTTTGGACAAACTCTGTGTGATAGTTAGCTAAGGCAACATTAATTCTGTGGACAACAGCCCAATTGGCATCACCCCGCTCTTCCCAGTTAATAGAATAGTCTAAAGGATTGTCACTATCGCTTTCAATTCCTTTTCCCCAGTATTTTTCCATTAACCTATGGGTTAGTCTGGGGCCATTTTTACTGGTGGCGATGAAGAGAATTTCCCCTCCTGGTGCCAGGTAGGAACTACCTTGGGTAATTAAAGTGTCCATTACTAGTCTGCCGCGATCGCCATTGCGGTTCCATTCTTCACCCCGAAATTGGTCAGCAAACTTCAGCCTTGCTTGCAATTTTTCCTCCGTATCAGGTAGTGCTGGCGGGTTGAGATAAATGCGATCAACTTTCCCTTCAATCTCTCGATTCCCTTGAATTGCAGCAAAGCAGTTAGACTCAAAACTTTGGAAATCTTTTGGGTTAAGACCATTCAATGCCCAATTGCTTCCTTGCAGGGTAACGGCATAAGGGTTTAATTCCGTGCCAATTACCTGAGCTGCACCACCTTTTCCGGCGACTATGCCAAACATGCCTAAGCCACCAGCAAAATCCATCACCACCTTGCCCCTACAATCATCAGCAGCTACTAGCTCACACATTGTGAGGGAAAATAGTGAAGAAGGTGTCCAAGCATTAGGATGGCTTTCTAGTAAAATATCTAAGTCATTACTGAGATGATATTTGACAATCGTGCCCGCCTCTAAAGACTGATAATCAATGTTACTGTCCGAGTCGTAGGTAATAATTGTTTTTTGTGTACAGAAATCTTTGTCTGTTTCTAAATTCAGCTCTGGAGTTTTCATTAATTCTATTTGTCTTCGGTAAAGCTACACTAATTGGAAAGTTTCAACTGTTTTTTCTAGGTAATAATATGCTAGAATTTCGCAAAATTAACTGTAATAAAATAGTTGTATGCCCAAATCCTCCATTTGATTAACTTCTTGGTAAGTGGGAGTACGATAATATGTTCTTTTACTAAGATCCTGTTTTACATCCCAAGAAAAAGGAAAAGAATATCCTTGAGCTAACTCATCGATGTATTCTAAAAATATTTGGGCACCCTTTTTGTAAATTAAACATAAATTTTTTAGATAGCTGTAGTTTTTATTAAGATCTACAGAGTAAGCTCCTATGATGCTACCTGTATCAATTCCTTCCTCAACAATATGTAAAGTGCCGTAAAGAGATTTTCCTTCAGCCATATCCCACAAGGAACACCACACGCCAGCACGTTCAGGAAGTTTTGATGAGTGAATATTGAAAATCTTACCCACACCATATTCACTTGCTACTTTAATAATTTCTGAACTGATGATTAGATTGTTCCTTACAGACAAACTAATGTAAGGTTCATGTTCTTTATAAATAGCAATAATTTTCTCCTGTTCTTCTCTGTTTTTCGTACTTTTGATGCGATACAATTTGCATTCGTAGTGTCTCGCCATTTGATTGAATGTCATCAAATGGCATTTTTTATTGCCTAGATTTTTTTCAATGTCAGGGAAAACTATGTTACGGATATAATCTTTAGTCAAAAAATTAAACTTAGACAATTTTTCGACTTGGCTTTCTGCTTTTCTCGATACTTTTTGTGACAAAAATATATGAACTTTAAAGTTTATATTGCTCAAAAAAGGAAGCAAAAAATTTAGAGTTATATTAGCGATAATATCTTCGTTACAAAAAATAATCATATTTTTATGCTGATTATTTTTGTCCCTTTTTTGCCTAAAATTGTCTTCACAATTATTCATATCTTCTTGTCATTACTTACTTGTCTATTAAGATCCTCTATTCTGAGTTTACTCTCTAAGTCTTCTGGATAGTTATCGGGACTAAAGTAAGCAAGTTTAGAGAGAATGTCGCTTTGTGTTTTCCAGGCCAATTCATCTTGTAAATATGCCTCAAAACTTTGGCTTGTAACCACCTTTTCTAGTTCTTTGTGTCCAGTAAAATAAATTCCCTGGTCGATGGGATTGGCAGTATTATTATCGAAAGTCCAACGCAGAACTTTTCTAATCTTCGTTTCGGAGTTAGTAAATCCTTCTCTACCATGAAAAGCAACTAAATTTGCCAGCACTAAACTTTCCCTAAGTTCTTCTAACAAAACGCTTGTGTAATTCTCTGGATCTTTATTAAAATTCCAGATCCAGTTCATTGCTATCTGAGTCAAAGCGCTTTTACATTTATATTCAACATCACCATCGGCGCGATAACCCGTTGTAATGCATCTTTTTTCCTTATGGTAATTAATAATTGGTTTACTAAGATGACCATCCGTTCCTTCCCTAAAAAAGGTAACAGCATCTGCTTCTTTTAAAACAGCTAGATAAGGCAAAGGAATAGCATTTAAAAGATGCTGTCCACTCGCCACACGAGTTTCCCCTCCTGATTGAGCATTTTCTAGGACTGTAAACACCACCCAATCAGGAACGACTTTTAAGAATGTGCTGTCTTGATGGACTTCCTGATGACCGTTGTATTTATTACCCTTAACACGATCAGCTGGATTTGCCATCATCAAAACATCATTTTCTTTAAAATCAACGCCATAGTCAGCTAACACTTTTCTGGCTAAAGCATTCTCATTGGATTCTATTTTGCCAGCATTACTATAGGGTTGTCGCACTTGTTCCCCGAGCAATAAATGCAACTGATTTCGCCATTCTTGAAAACGTCGATTATCTAATAACGCATCATTTTCGTGAGTACGGAGAACAAAAAAACCATATAGATTTGTCAATAGCTGCACGTCCCTGCGAATCCCATCATCTGAAAGCTTTCCCCCAGCAGGAATCTGAATAGTGAAATCTTTTTTTGTTAATTTCCTGAGTTGATATAAAAAATCGTAATTGTTCTTTACAAAATTCCTTTTTTTGATGTAATTATCTAGATACATTGTCATTCATAACATTAAGATGATTTATATGTCAAGATATGTCAAGTTTTCTCTTGCTCTTGATAGGCTTTAACTACAGCCTTAATAGTATCATGATTTTCCTTTCTTTCAATTATTTCTCTTGTAACTTTAACAGATTGGTGTAACCTATAAGCATAAGATTTTCTTAACTTTATAAAGTTTTGTTGAATTAAGTAACAAAAACACCTTAGCCCACCGCTACCGGGAGGGAGCATGTCATTTTTGCTGGGGGGGCGACATGAATGGCTATAAAGCTGACAGAACAAGCGCGGGTTGACTGACAAAACTAATCAACCACTTACTGGTAGGTTTGTATTCTGAATTCCAGTCGATAGTCGTTTATCCTGAAGGGGTGACATGGAAGCTAGAATGTAACCATAATAAGCGACCTAGCTCTTATACCTCGTAAATAATACTCCAGTTTATTGGGATTTAAGCTCATTAACTCCTTCACCAAATCCCAAAACGACTCCATAAAACTCACCCAAGTTTGACCATATAAGCTGACAGGGCGCTTGTCGCCCCGTCAGGAAAACGGCTGTAAGATTTACTTAATCAAAAGTCTCTCAAACCAGCACTAATAAAGACTC
>NZ_JAAHIE010000001.1:0-77450 GCF_010671945.1 Moorena sp. SIO4E2 | reverse complement strand
TGCCATTGACCTTACACAGGAGGGCATTCCAGGAAAGCCTACCCCCTGGAAGAATTGCCACATTGCCTTCATCTGTTCGCCTTCCTGGAGACTCCCGCTATAATCGCGAGATTTAGCGGTGAGAGGAAAGGTCAGAAGTTCCCTTAGAATAGTGGTTTGTTCGCGAACAAACCACTATTCTAAGGTTTCGTCTCCGGAAGGACAGAGTTTGAATTTTGTCTTGAAAGTTCACATTTAATATCTTACAATGTGAATATGACTGAAAAAGCTTACCGTTACCGTTTTTACCCAACCTCTGAACAGGAGAACCTGTTGAGAAGAACTTTAGGCTGTGTAAGGCTGGTTTACAACAAAGCCTTAGACGCTAGAACCAAAGGATGGTACGAAAACCAAAAACGGATTAGTTACAAAGAAACTTCCTCAATGTTGACAGGATGGAAAAAACAGGATGACTTATTTTTCTTAAATGAAGTTAGCTGTGTACCACTTCAACAGGGATTGAGACATCTTCAAACCGCTTTTACTAATTTCTTTGCAGGTCGAACAAAATATCCGAACTTCAAGAAAAAACGTAACGGTGGTAGTGCAGAATTGACAAAATCGGCATTTAAATGGAAAGACAATCAAATTTATCTGGCTAAATGCAAAGAACCTTTACCTATTCGTTGGAGTCGTCAATTACCTAAAAACTGCAATCCAAGTACCGTTACGGTCAGCTTAGATCCATGCGAACGGTGGCATATCTCAATTAGATTCAATGACTATAGAGACTTGAGCTTGCCTCCAAAGGATAAACAAATTGGTTTTGACTTGGGGATTACCAGTTTAATCACGACCAGTAACGGCGACAAAATTCCTAATCCCAAGCATTTTAAAAAACTAAAGAAAAAATTAGCTAAATACCAAAAAGCTTTGTCACGAAAACAAAAAGGTTCTAACAATCGTTACAAGGCAAGATTAAAGGTAGCTAAGATACACGCAAAAATCAAGGATGCTAGAAGAGATTTTACTCACAAGCTAACCACTCAACTGGTCAAAGAAAACCAATTGATTGTGTTCGAGGATTTAGCGGTGAAAAATATGGTGAAAAATTACAAACTAGCTCAGGTAATCAGTGATGCTAACTGGGGTGAAATAATCCGTCAGGTCAAATATAAATCAGAATGGTACAACCGTAAAGCTATTTCCATTGACAGATGGTTTCCCAGTACTAAGTTGTGTTCTGTATGCCTTAATCGTGTGGAATCTTTGCCTCTGAGTATCCGGGAATGGGATTGCCCATCTTGTAACGCTCACCATGATCGCGATATTAATGCATCAATTAATATCTTGGCGGCAGGGCTTGCCGTGTCAGTCTGTGGAGCGACTGTAAGACCTGAAGAGAGTAAGTCTCGGAAGGCTAGTGCTAAGAAGCAGAAACCTAAGTCGTGAGTCTTAGGAATCCCTCGTTATAATCTTTGATTTAACGAGGGAGGATGTCAACACCAAATCCAATCACATCGTAAGAACGTTCTTGATTACTGGCCATCTTTCCCTCACCCCAATTCCTGAACAACCTGATTAACTGATAATTCTAGTGTTCTATAGCTGTCGGACATTGACAGTACCCTTCGGGGTACTATTGATTTTCACTATTTATTTTTAATTTTGGCTCTTGGTGCTGGAAATAGAGAAGGGTGATTTTTCGGAATTTGGCTACATTCTGGATCAGGGCTACTAGGGGGAGAGTGGGAGGGTGCATCTCATATTTGTAAAAAAGAAGGGGAAGTGTGGGAAGTGTGGGGAGTGTAGGAATTTTCGCGGGAATTTTTGCCTAATTGCAAAAGCAAGGGATGCGCCGACCTGAGGGGGTTTCCCCCACTCGCGCTTTGCCTCAAGACAGTGAGATGCACCACGGTAATCTTAGCCTGCTCAGTACTTATTTGCTACAACGAGATAGCTACCATAGATTGACATCAACGGAAAATGCCAACCTAAATACTGGGATACCCTACCTGATCCATATAATTTAACTCCTGAGAATCCATGCATTTGCAATCTCAATCGCAGAACTTCTGGAAAATGCTGAGTTAAATGGCTGACACCGTAAACTGACATTCCAATGATTTTATTTTTTATGTAATTAGGATTGGGAGTGGTAAGCAACAGCCTTCCGCCAATCTTCAACACTCTTTGGAATTCACATAATGTTTTATCTACATCGGCAGGATACAGGTGTTCAAGAAACTCACCAGCAGTAATCACATCAAAAAATCGATCTTCCATAGGTATGTCTGTTGAAAGACCATAGACTTTTTGTGAATAGCACTCAGGCAAAACATCTAATCTTTCTTGTACACAATCAAGACCAAATAATGTCAGGTTCGGGTTCAACTCCTTAAAACGTAATCCACCTCTACCCGTATTGCAACCTACATCAAGAATCTTTACAGCTCCTTTCTGAAAAAAACTGAAGAATTGTTCGTACCTTTTCAAAGTAAAAGGGTCGTGTTCTGAACGATTTTGTTGAACATTCTGAACTTCGTACTTCTTATGCAGATTGACCATGTTTGCTTCTCCAATTCAACATATAGAAATCCTATCTGATTCGTGGAATAAATAGGCTACTTTAAGGCAGAAGGCACCCACCCCTAACCCCCTCACAGGAGGGGAATGGCAGAAGGCAGATGAGACCGGAGTTGGAGCTAGTTTTTAAGAAGTCCAGTGATTTTACAAATGATTTAGGATTGCTATAGAAATTACTAAACTCCAAAGGGTTACTGAATTACCGGATGAATCAGGGATAGACAGGTATGTGCCTCGGTGGCACCGGCACCTCCGGCTAACTTCAGGTAATGCACTAACAGTCCTATCGAATGCTTCAGCATTTCTACTGACTTCGAGTAACACAAAGTCTTGGGATGTAGCCGAGCCAGATCGTGCCTCAATCGAGTGCAATCACCCTAGACTCGGGTCATATACAACTTGTTCACGATATCTGGTCTCGATCCGGGATGTAGTTGGGATACACCTTGAAACCATCGGTAACATACAACAAACACTGCCACAAACACTTCGTACGCCCACACCAGTTCAAAGGTCATTGTACTACGGTCTCCGATTCCCTAAGCTAGAATACCAGGTTCCAACTGGTTGACGGCTGTCGGGACCAGAACCTGGTTTTTTTAGACCCTACTATGGGCTTGCAACTCCGAAAAGTTCCCCCAGTTCTGGAGTATAGTTTGGGTCATATAGCGCTACGCGCAAGTCAGAAGTTAGNAAGTATTAGTAGCTTTTGAACATGGTGATGTCCGTTTGCCCTATATTATCGGGTCTTTGTGGAATGGTAAAGAATTACCACCAGCAACTAATGAAGATGGTGCTAATAATATCCGGGTAATCAAATCTCGTAGCGGTCATGTCATCCGTCTCAATGATGAAGAGGGGGCAGAAACTATTGAAATTGTTGATAAAACCGATAAAAACAGCATTATTTTTGATACAGCTAACAACACTATTGCTATTACCACCGATGGAGACATTACTTTATCAGCATCCCAAGGTAATATTAAACTAGAGGCAGAAAATATTGAAATCAAATCTTCAGCAGATACCAAAGTTGAATCCGGTGCAGCAATGGATATTAAAGCCAGTAGCACCATGAATCTTAAAGGTCAAACTATTAATCTAAACTAGTCTAATTTAATTATGGGACAACCAGCAGCCAAACAAGGGGACCAAATTACCGCTATTGATACTCATATTGTGATGGTACCCTCAGGACCAGTAACAGTACCAACTCCCCTACCTCATCCTTTTGCGGGCATTATCAATGGCAACCTCAGCAGTGATGTCAATATTATGGGAATGCCAGCAGCAACTGTAGATAGCACTGCGGATAATACTCCACCTCATATTCCCACACCTCCTGGCACTGCCTTTCAAAGTCCTCCTGCTAATAAAGGAACGATTAAAATTGGTAGCCCAACGGTAAAAATTAACGGTAAACAAGCAGCAAGAAATGGAGATATTGCTGAGACTTGTAATGATCCTGCCGATTTACCAATCGGACAAGTAATCGCAGTCGGTACAGTTTTTATTGGCTGAAACGGAGAAGATGATATCCCCCCTAACCCCCCTTAATAAGGGGGGGATATGATTCCCTTAAAACCCTCTTTTATATTGCCTATTGCCTATTGCCTATTGCCTATTGCCTATTGCCTATTGCCTATTGCCTATTGCCTATTGCCTATTGCCTATTGCCTTTTGCCTTTTGCCTTTTGCCTTAAAATCAAACGTTGCTGAGAATTGCTATATGTCAAAACCATTTTTAGGTGTTGGAGTAGGATTTCCCATCAATTTAGATACTAAGGGAGATTTCCAAATTGCGGAATATGAAGAGAGTGTACGCCAGTCAATCGTAATTATCCTTGGTACTGCCAAAGGTGAGCGAGCCATGCGTCCCGACTTTGGTTGCAGCATTTATGACTTAGTTTTTGAGCCCAATTCACCTGCCACTGCTGGTAAAGTATCCCAAGCTATACAGGAAGCCCTACTGTTCTTTGAACCCCGCATTGATGTTATAGATGTGCGCGTTCAATCCCCTATTCCAGAACAAATGCTGGTCAATATCGACTATCAAGTGCGAGCAACCAATAATGTTTTTAACCTAGTTTATCCATTTTATCTAGAAGGAAGTGCAGGTTGATGGTTAAACTAGCGCCCAAAATTTATCAACGGACAGCAAAGGATATTGCCAATCAAGTTCTCTATGGACAAAATTCCTGTAAAGTAGTGATTTTTGCCTTCTCGCTCCTTATACAGAGCAGGTTATATCGACTCGCATTACTACTTCAGGAATTTAGAAAACATACAGATACAGGAGAAACTAAACCTCTTCAGGAACTTATCACACACTATACAGGAAAAACTCAACCTGTTCAAGGAAGGAGTGCTGCTATAGTTAATATCTTTGCCCGTTTTGCCGAGATAATTATCGAGCGACTCAATCAAGTTCCCGATAAAAACTTCTTAGCCTTTTTAGATTTATTAGGAGCGTCTCGGTTACCACCCCAACCAGCACGAGTACCCTTGACATTTTCCTTAGCTGCCGGAACTATCGTTGATGCAGTAGTCCCAAAAGGGACACAAGTTGCTGCACCTCCAGCGGAAGGAGAACACCCACCCTACGCAACTTATTTTAGGGTGGGCAAAAAGCCGTTGATTCTTTGTAAGCTTGTAGGGTGGGCAAAAACCCTTTGGTTCTTTGAAAAATTCTAGATAATATCATTTTGCCCACCCTACGCAACTTATTTTAGGGTGGGCAAAAAGCCGTTGATTCTTTGTAAGCTTGTAGGGTGGGCAAAAACCCTTTGGTTCTTTGAAAAATTCTAGATAATATCATTTTGCCCACCCTACGCACTGTTCTAAGATTCAAAATGCTGAAAACCCCTTTAATAAGCTTGTAGGGTGGGCAAAAACCCTTTGGTTCTTTGAAAAATTCTAGATAATATCATTTTGCCCACCCTACGCACTGTTCTAAGATTCAAAATGCTGAAAACCCCTTTAATAAGGGCTTTCAGCTTCATTTTCCTATTTTGATCTTTATAGCGCTACGGGCAAGTCAGCAAGGTTCTTGCGTCAGAAGTCAAAAGTAAGTGATTACTTACGTTTCGGAGTTTAGGAGCGATGCAGTGCGGTCTTGGGGGTCTCCCCCACTCGCTATTGCATCAAGACAATGTCAAACATCTGAATGCGTAGTGCTATAACGTTTATTCATGCCCACCTACTTATTAGTACCGCCTTTGTTTTACGAAGTCTCCTTTTAAAGCTTTTTCCCGTACCCTTCCGTTATCATAAAACGCATATCCTCCGTTCATTTTCAATACAGAAAAATCGGGTTGCGTGGTACTTCCAGCAAAAGCTTCTACAATTCCCTCATTCCGTTTTTCATTTCGATCAAAGCCTTGCAGGGTGATTAATGTCTCTGGTACTGTTGCAGATTCAACATACATAATAGTACCATCAACATTTTCCATTGTCATTACTTTTGCTCTGCTTCCTCTGTCGATAATCTGATCCATGCTACCCTTAAATCGCCCAGTGCTGCCATCAGCATCTTTAATGACCAAGACTGTGCCTGTGTCTTGAGAGAAATAGGTTCCTTTCAAGTTATCTGTCAGGTTACCTGCCAGTGCGATGGCAGAATTACTGAACATAAAGAGGACCCCTGCTAGCAGAGCTAACAGTCCCCGTTTCATTTTCCCTTGAATCTCGTTGTTCATTTTCTTTGTTTTTGCCTTTATTGGACTTTGGAGTAAATATTTGAAATACAGATTAATCTTGAAACAAATTGATTTTGCTGAGACTGAACTGTATTCCCTTTGAATATTATCTATACCTTGATGAAAAAACAATCTATAAACCTCATATAAAACCTCATATCAAACCTCATAAACCTCAGATCAAACCTCATAAACCTCATATCAAACCTCATAAAACTCATATAAAACCTCATAAACAGGGTAAACGCCTCTAATTGTGTATCAAAAGTTACAGTTAAAAAGTAAACAATAGTATCAAAAATCTCTAATCACCCGGTTGATTATCAATAAGCCCAAAACATTGCTCAATTATTGGCGTTGCTGGAAGGGGCATCTTGTGTGGAACTGGCATCTTGCCAGTTTCATGCTTATTTTCGGGCGGCCAGGATGCCCACTCTATATTTTCGGGCGGGTAGGATGCCTACTCTACTCCTATTCAGCGCGAAGATTCAGCCCATCTTACCCAACTGCTGGTGGGCAAAAACCCTTTGGTGCTTTTGACAATTCTAGATCCTAGAATTTTGCCCACCCTACGCACTGGTGGGCAAAAATTATTTGGTTCTTGTAATAATTCTAGATCCTAGAATTTTGCCCACCCTACTAAATAATTGGTGGGCAAAAACCCTTTGGTGCTTTTAATAATTCTAGAACCTAGAATTTTGCCCACCCTACTAAATAATTGGTGGGCAAAAACCCTTTGGTGCTTTTAACAATTCTAGAACCTAGAATTTTGCCCACCCTACTAAATAATTGGTGGGCAAAAACCCTTTGGTGCTTTTAACAATTCTAGAACCTAGAATTTTGCCCACCCTACTAAATAATTGGTGGACAAAAACCCTTTGGTGCTTTTAACAATTCTAGAACCTAGAATTTTGCCCACCCTACTAAATAATTGGTGGGCAAAAACCCTTTGGTGCTTGTAATAATTCTAGAACCTAGAATTTTGCCCACCCTACGCACTGGTGGGCAAAAACCCTTTGGTGCTTGTAACAATTCTAGATCATAGAATTTTGCCCACCCTACTAAATTATTGGTGGGCAAAAACCCTTTGGTGCTTTTGACAATTCTAGAACCTAGAATTTTGCCCACCCTACTAAATTATTGGTGGGCAAAAACCCTTTGGTGCTTGTAACAATTCTAGATCATAGAATTTTGCCCACCCTACGCACTGGTGGGCAAAAACCCTTTGGTGCTTGTAACAATTCTAGATCATAGAATTTTGCCCACCCTACGCACTGGTGGGCAAAAATTATTTGGTTCTTGTAACAATTCTAGATCATAGAATTTTGCCCACCCTACGCACTGGTGGGCAAAAACCCTTTGGTGCTTGTAACAATTCTAGATCATAGAATTTTGCCCACCCTACGCACTGGTGGGCAAAAACCCTTTGGTGCTTGTAACAATTCTAGATCATAGAATTTTGCCCACCCTACGCACTGGTGGGCAAAAACCCGTTGATTCTTTTAACAATTCTACATCATAGAATTTTGCCCACCCTACACAACTACTCCCGATTCCCGATTCCCGATTCCCGATTCCCGATTCCCTGTTCCCTTAAATTAATCATCAATCACCGCACTCCGGTCAAGCAAAACCAAATCGCGCAATTGTTCCGTATTCATTTCCGTCAACCAATCTTCTCCAGCATCTACGGTTTGTTCCGCTAACTGTTTCTTACTTTCAATAATGTCATTAATCTTTTCTTCCACAGTGCCAGTACAGATAAACTTATGGACTTGAACATTGCGTTTTTGACCAATCCGAAACACCCGGTCAGTGGCTTGATTTTCCACGGCTGGATTCCACCAGCGGTCTACATGAAACACATGATTAGCTCTCGTTAAATTCAATCCCGTGCCACCAGCTTTCAGAGACAGAATAAATATCGATGGACCATCGGGGTCATTCTGGAACCGATCAATCATTTCCTCCCGTTGTTTCTTACGAGTTGCGCCATAGAGGAATAAAACTTCCTTGCCGAATTTTTGCTCTAAATAGGGTTTCAGCAATTTCCCCCATTCCGAAAATTGGGTAAAAATTAAGCCACGGTCTCCCTCAGAAATCGCCTCTTCTAACATTTCTTCCAACCGTCGTAACTTACCCGACTGCTGGCTAGACATTAACGAATTATCTCCCGTTTTACCCTTAGTCTTTTTCCCCTTACTCTCCAACAGTGCGGGATGATTACACAGTTGCTTGAGTCTCAACAATAAAGTCAAAATCATGCCCTTGCGCTTAATCCCCTCAGCTTCTTCAATTTGTGCTAAAGAATCATCCACCAACTGTTGATAAACCGTAGCTTGGGCTGCGGAAAGACCACAAAAAACATTCATTTCCTGCTTTTCGGGCAAATCTTGAATAATAGACTTATCGGTTTTGAGGCGACGGAGGATAAAGGGTTGCACTAGCGATCGCATGGTCTGCAAGGAATCCCGGTCGCCAAATTTCTCAATCGGTACCGCAAATCGACGTTGGAAGAATTGGCGATCGCCTAAATACCCAGGATTGAGAAAATCGATAATTGACCACAATTCCGACAACCGATTTTCCACGGGAGTACCGGTTAAGGCAATCCGAAAGGTAGTGGAAAGTTGCTTCACGGCTTGGGATTGCTTAGCGCTAGGATTCTTAATATTCTGAGCTTCATCCAGCACCACCCCCTGCCATTCCACCCCATCCAGGGTAGTCGCATCCCGATGTACTAAGGAATAACTGGTAATGATCACCTGCTTAGTCTTAACTGCCTTAGCAAAGGCTTTCCCTTTAGAGCGTTTATCCCCGTGATGGACAATAGTTTTCAGGGATGGCGCAAATTTCTTTACTTCCCGTTCCCAGTTTCCTAGCACAGAAGTCGGACATACCACTAAGCAAGGCCCATTCAGGGTACCTTCTTCCTGAAGATGCAACAGAAACGCAATCAGTTGTGCCGTCTTACCAAGGCCCATATCATCCGCCAGACAAGCACCCAAACCCCAACGTTCCAGAAACGCCAGCCAGCCCATCCCTCTAGCTTGATAGGGTCGCAATTGCCCCTGAAAACTAGCTGGTTGAGGAATCGGCTCCAGGGATTGATTCCCCTGTAAATTAGTAATTAACTCTTGCAGAGCTCCCGATGCTTCAAACTTCACTACCGGTAGTTTTGCCAAGGTATTATTATCACCAGTAGTGATCCGCAAAGCATCCTCTACGGAAAGAGTCATGTTATCGGTCGAACCCTTAAACATCTCTTGAGCTGCCCGGACATCAGAGGGTTGTAACGCCATCCATTCCCCATCCACCTCCACTAGGGGTGATTTCAGTGCCATCAAGCGATTAAACTCCCGCTTCGAGATGGTTTTATCTCCAATCGCCAGTTGCCACTTAAACTTCAGTAAGCTTTGGAGTCCTAACCGTTGATTCTTCTTTTGTGGTGGCACTTCCGCCAGAAGACTAATTCCCAAGCGTTTGGCTCCCGTGCCTGGTTTCAATCCTGGTGGTAAGACAATACCCAAGCCATTGTTTTGCAACCGCCATGCACTAGCCCTAATGAACTCATACACATCTACTATGGTTAGCTCACAAAACTCAGGACGGGGTTGGTGTAAGCTCGGCTCGATGGGAGGATAGAGTCGAGTCGCTAATCCTAACCCTTTCAGGAACGTTTCCTGAGGTTGTTCAATGCTTCGCTGCTTAATCTCCAACCGCTCTCCTGAGTAATTCCAGATCGTCTCAGCATCCACCACCAGGTCTGGGTCATCAACCGCTTGTAAGCCATAGGCCAAGCTCCAATTCTCTTGGTCAGAGGTAGGAGGCTTCAGGATAAAACAAGTACGAAACAGATTTTGCCTCAACCTCTTGGACGTCGGTGTCACTAAATTCTGTTGCACCGGAGTGTTCCAAGTAGACAGTGCTGCCGCTAATCGACCTAGGGTTGTTGACTCTAGCCCTAGGGTTTCTGAATTAGAAGACAAATTAGAAGAAAGCGATCGCAACCATTCCACCATCGGTGATTCTACTACTGGCACCGACTCACCCTTGACAAAATCCCGCACCTGTGTATTAACCACACTACTCAAGAATCCCAATAGCAATTCCTGAGCCTTAACCAAATCCGTTGTAGCTTGAAGGGTCAACTGTGGAGAACTAACCTGTTGTGGATAAGCACAGCAAGCCGAGGGCATGAGCTTGATATACTTTTCTAGACGGACTTGATCGGTAGTACTATCAAGCAGAGGTTGCCAGAAAGCCCTTACCTTACCATCAGGCAATCGGTACAGTCCTGGTAAAAACTTACCCCGATTCAGCAGATCCAAGCTCCAGCGCATCACCTGAGACCAAAAACGCAACTCCCCTCCCAGGTAAGCGTCTGAGCCTTCAAAAGAGCCCAGGGGTAAGGCTTCCAGGAATCTTACCCCTGCCATCGGTTCCAGACTTACCCCTTGCACTTGCCATGGTTGTAATTCCCACTGACCAGCCTCTGCACTATCCTCTGCACTATCTAACAACATTTTGCTAGACAGCACTGGATAAGCTGGTTCACCTTTGGATGATGGTTCAGTAGGTAAGAGAACAATTTGAGACTGCCAGCGAACCTGATGCTGTTGAGCTGCACGCTTACGACTACCTGAACGAGCCTTCTCAGACACCTCTAAAAATTGACCAATGGACAGACGATGAGAATCTAAAAAAGACGTCAATTCTTCCTCAGTCATGGCAAACGGGTGACATGACATATCATTGGCAGTTGTTGATATCTGCGCCTTCGTGCGCCAAGTTTCTCCCCAAATAAATAGATGACCATTAGTTTCCCCAGATATCCAACTGCCATGTAACGTTGCCATAATAATTTTTGTGTCTTTTTTTGTTATCTAGTCCAGGTTTTGTCGATCAAATTTGCTGAATTTATCCCTTAGGATTAACAGCTATCGTATCTGATTAATAGATTTTATAACAAAGGTAATAGGGAGTAGGGAGTAGGGAGTAGGGAACAGGGAGTAGGGAGTAGGGAGTAGGGAGTAGGGAGTAACGAACAGAAATTATCATAATTCATTTAGATTACTATATTAATAATTGAAGTAAACAAAGTTATTTTTTGAGCTGATTAGGCGAGATAATCTCCAGCTAATTTACCGATTTAATAAAATTTATTCGGTTATCAAAAAAACTGATTAAAGACTACTTTTATTATTTTCTTAATAAAAAAATGTCAAGTTTTAAGTAAACTCTATGGCTATTATTTAGAGTATTCAGTAGTATTTAAACTCTAAAAAACCGCTGAAGTTACTCCACAACAAACTTGGCAACTTTCAAAAAGAAAGTAACCGTAGGCGTCAAGGAGTTGATCCCTTAGCCAAACACCATCAAAAAGTATAGCGTTTACTAGTCTAATCAGGTGCATAGAAATTTTTTCATTTCCCGACTCCCAGGGAGTGCGCTTACAGTCGTCGAATTAAATTCGCCACGGGTCGCACCGCTCCCTATTGCCTATTGCCTATTGCCTATTGCCTATTGCCTATTGCCTATTGCCTATTGCCTATTGCCTATTGCCTATTGCCTACTCCCTACTCCCTACTCCCTTTCCTACTTACCACCCCCCTGAGTGATAAATGCTACGATTGCGACAGAACGAGAACAGTGATCAAACAAAGAAGGAAAAAGTACCGAAATGGTAGAGATAGACAAGTCAATATCCTTTGATGGACGGGATATTAGACTCAAAGTAGGTCTGCTTGCCCCTCAATCTGGTGGTTCAGTAATGATACAGTCGGGGGATACAGCAGTTCTAGTGACAGCAACTCGTGCCCCTGGTCGAGAAGGGATTGATTTTCTACCCTTGGTGGTTGACTACGAAGAAAGACTCTACGCAGCAGGTCGGATTCCAGGTGGTTTCCTCAGGCGGGAAGGCCGTCCTCCAGAAAAAGTTATCCTAACTAGCCGTCTCATTGACCGTCCCTTACGTCCCTTATTTCCCAGTTGGCTACGAGATGATATACAGATTGTAGCAACTACCCTGTCTATGGATGAACAAGTACCGCCAGATGTTTTGGCAGTTACTGGTGCATCGATTGCTGTGTTGCAGGGCAGCATTCCCTTCTATGGACCAATGGCAGCTGTACGGGTAGGGTTACTCGGGGATGATTTTATGATTAATCCCACCTACAAGGAAATCGAAAATGGCGACTTGGACTTAGTCGTGGCTGGTTCCCCACAAGGGGTAATTATGGTAGAAGCCGGTGCCAATCAATTACCGGAACAAGATATAATCGAGGCCATCGATTTCGGCTACGAAGCGGTACAAGACTTGATCAAAGCCCAGCATGACCTGCTTGAGGAGTTGGGAATTGCAATAGTGATTGGCGAACCCCCAGCCGTAGACTCGAATCTAGAAGAATTTATTCGCGTCCGCGCCACTGACAAAATTAAAGGTGTCCTCTCGCAATTTGACCTGGACAAAAATGGTCGGGATGTTGCCTTAGATGAGATTAAAGACAGTGCTGTCAAAGCAGAAATTACCCAACTCAAAGAGGATGACCCGATCCGTGTAGCGGTTAATGAAAATAGCGCATTAGTCGATAAGCTGTTCAAAAGCCTCACCAAAAAACTGATGCGTACTCAGATTGTGGAAGAAGGGGTGCGCGTGGATGGTCGCAAGCTAGACCAAGTGCGTCCTGTCTCTTGTCAAACCAGTCTATTACCTCAGCGAGTTCATGGTAGCGCTTTGTTCAACCGAGGACTAACCCAAGTCCTATCCACGGTTACCTTGGGAACACCTGGAGATGCCCAAACTCTAGATGACCTTAACCCAGAAGATGAGAAGCGCTATCTGCACCACTACAATTTCCCACCCTTTTCTGTAGGGGAAGTCAAGCCATTGCGATCGCCCGGACGGCGTGAAATTGGTCACGGAGCCTTAGCCGAACGAGCATTAGTCCCCGTGTTGCCCCCTCAACACGAGTTTCCCTATGTGATCCGGGTAGTATCGGAAGTGCTCTCCTCCAATGGTTCCACCTCCATGGGCTCGGTTTGTGGTTCAACACTGGCCTTGATGGATTCAGGTGTACCGATTACCAAACCGGTTAGTGGTGCAGCCATGGGTTTGATCAAAGAAGGAGATGAAGTCCGCATTCTCACCGATATTCAAGGTATTGAAGACTTTTTGGGTGACATGGACTTCAAAGTCGCCGGTACCGATACTGGCATCACGGCTTTGCAAATGGACATGAAAATCACTGGTCTGTCCATGGATACCATAGCCCAGGCCATTGAGCAAGCCAAACCAGCCAGACTGCATATCCTAGAAAAGATGCTGGCGGTGATTGACACACCCTCCACAGACATGTCACCCTTTGCTCCTCGCCTCTTAACCATGAAGATCGATCCGGAGTTCATCGGTACAGTCATTGGTCCAGGGGGTAAGACAATTAAAGGAATTACCGAGCAAACTGGGGCAAAAATCGATATTGAAGATGACGGTACAGTTACCGTATCTGCTATGGATGGGGACAGAGCCACCAAAGCTATCAATATCATCCAAGGCTTAACCCGCAAGCTGCATGAAGGGGATGTCTATGTTGGTCGTGTCACCCGGATTATTCCCATTGGTGCCTTTGTGGAAATACTTCCTGGCAAAGAAGGTATGATTCACATTTCCCAACTAGCTGACTACCGAGTTGGCAAAGTGGAAGATGAGTTAGCGGTAGGAGATGAGGTAGTTGTCAAAATACGGGAAATTGACAACAAGGGTCGTCTTAATTTAACCCGTTTGAACATTCATCCGGACGAAGCTGCCGCAGCACGGGAAGCAGCAGCGTTATAACCTAGCTAGGCTAGCTAGATAATGGTGAAGCGTCAGGAGCAGGGAAGCTTCTCAAGACTATAGAGAACAGATGTAGAAGCCTCTGGGGAGTTGGGGGAATAAATTGACCCTACTCTGATGATGCTTCCCTGAACTTACCCTAGGAGTATCCTGTGATCAGGTCAGTGACCAGCAAAAGTTAAACATTTCTGAGATAGCCGTAAGTAAAAGCTTTACACTAAATAATGCATTATGGTTTAGAGATGATTTAGTTAAGCTGTGCGGAAAATTGTTATAGCTGGTAACTGGAAAATGTACAAAACTCAAGCGGAAACCGCTGAGTTTTTAAAGGGATTTTTGCCTGAGGTGGAGCAAACTCCCATAGAACGGGAGGTTGTTCTGTGTGGTCCCTTCACCGACTTGGGTGTGATGTCTGAGCATGTACAAAATACTCGTGTACAGATCGGGGCTCAGAATATCCACTGGGAAAATGCTGGAGCCTACACTGGTGAAATTGCTGGTGGGATGCTCAAGGAAATTGGTGTGCGCTATGTCATTGTTGGTCATAGTGAACGGCGTCAATACTTCGGCGAAACTGATGAAACCGTTAATAAACGCCTTCACGCTGCTCAGCGTCACGGTTTGATTCCGATTCTGTGTGTTGGGGAAACGAAAGCACAACGGGATGCTGGTGAAACAGAAGACATTATTAGCAAGCAGTTGGAAAAAGACCTAGTCAACGTTGACCAGCAAAATTTAGTGATTGCTTACGAACCAATCTGGGCAATTGGTACTGGAGACACTTGTGATGCATCAGAAGCGAATCGAATCATTGGATTAATTCGCTCCAAGCTAAAGGAAGCTAATGTCCCAATTCAATATGGTGGCTCCGTCAAACCCAAGAATATTGATGAAATTATGGCTCAATCAGAAATTGATGGAGTACTGGTGGGCGGAGCAAGCTTAGAACCTGCGAGCTTTGCCAGAATAGTCAATTATCAGTAGTTGTGATTAGTCATGGGCTAATTGTTAATTGTTAATTGTTAATTGTTAATTGTTAGTTAGCTTATTATTAGTTAGTTAATTGGTTAATTGGTTGATTGCAATGGGCAATTTTCAATTAGCAATTAGCCATGATCTATAAGCGATGGATAAAGGAAAATTAACCATCCAGAACTATTCTTTTGAGTGGGGCAAACGAACCTATATCATGGGTATCTTGAACGTTACCCCCGATAGTTTTAGTGATGGCGGAGAGTATTTTACCCCAGAAGCTGCCTTAAGGCAAGCTCAGGCTCTAGTAGATGCTGGTGCTGATATTATCGATATTGGTGGTCAATCCACTCGACCTGGTGCCGAGCAAATTTCCCTACCCGAAGAACTGAAACGAGTTGTGCCTGTGGTAAAGGCAATGGGTTCAGTGCTGAAGATACCGATTTCTGTCGATACCACTAGAGCATCTGTGGCTAAGGCTGCGGTAGAAGCTGGTGCCGATATGGTCAATGATATTTCCGGTGGCACATTTGACCCAGACATGTTGCCACTTGTAGGGCAATTGGGGGTACCAATTGTCTTAATGCATATCCGAGGCACCCCGGTTTCCATGCAAAAATTAACTGATTATCAAGACTTAATTGGAGAAATCTATAGCTTTCTGGAGGAGCGGGTAACTGCGGCAACCGCAGCAGGAATTAAGCGATCGCATATTATTATTGACCCAGGCATTGGTTTTGCCAAAACCGCTGAGCAAAGTGTAGAGATTCTGCGGCAACTGCCTAGGTTTGATGCCCTCGGTCTACCGATGTTAATAGGAGTATCTCGCAAAAGCTTTATTGGACGCATCATCAATCAACCAGACCCCAAGGGTCGAATTTGGGGAACTGCTGCGGCTTGTTGTAGTGCCATTGCCGGTTCAGCAGACATCCTGCGGGTACACGATGTTGACCAGCTCCGTGATGTCTGCCGTGTTGCTGATGCGATTTGGCGTGTTTAAGTATTCAGCATTCAGCTATCAGCATTCAGTTATCAGCATTCAGCTTTTGAATAAAAGAGGTAAGCATTGGTTTAATCTCTGTTACGTTTGCTGACAGCTTACAGCTGACAGCTAAATGCTTTGATGGGCTTTTCCCGAGAGTTTCAATTCTCATTAATCTCGAACTATTAAATTCTCCCATTCGAGGTTTATTTTAAGCTGACCGCTGACCGCTGACCGCTGACCGCTGACCGCTGACCGCTGAATTATTACATTGTTATTGCCCTAATTACTCTCGCCCACAGATTCAGTTTGAAGCAAATCAGTCATGGCTTCGCTCAGTGCTTTTGGATCCATAAAGACGACTTTAGAATTGTTGCTTTCACTTAATTTTTCATTAGCTTCTACATAGCGTTGAGCAATCAGGAACTGTAGGACTTTCTGAGTATTAGCTTGCTCTTGAAGAGCTTTGGAGATCATTTGGATCGACTCCACTGTACCTTCAGCCTGTAAAATTTTGGCTTGTTTCTCACTCTTAGCAGCTCGTTCCTTCTCTAGGGCATCGATAATAGTCTGGGGTGGTTTAATCTCTTGCACCTCAACCCGCATCACCTTGACTCCCCAATCAGCAGAGGCATCATCTAATTGTTGCAATAAGTTCTGATTGATTCTGTCTCGGGAGGCATAAGTCTCGTCTAATTCCATCTGACCAATGGTAGAACGCAGAGTGGTCATGACTAAATTTTCAATCGCCTCATGAACATTATCTACAGCATAAAAAGCTTTGTACATATCTAAAATTTGCCAATACACGATCGCATCGACTTCTACCTGAACGTTATCTTTGGTGATTGCCTGCTGGGGTTCAATGTCCAAAATCTGCTCACGGGTACTCTCTTCTACGGCAATCTTGTCTATAAACGGAACTACATTGTAGTTAAGACCAGGGTCTAGTTTTTTACGATACTTACCAAAACGTTCTACTAGAGCTTCATTTCCCTCTTGGACAACTTTTGTCGTACCTACGGTGTAGCCAAAGGCTACTAAAATAATTGGGGCGAGTATGCTAAGAAGAATATCCATAGTGTTTTAGATCCTGTTAGAAGATTAATCAATTCACGCTTTGCTGCGGCTAGCATTTCCTAGAAATAACTTTATCAATAGAAGAGCACAAAATGTGTGTATAGATAACTTTCACTCTAGCCACCCCTGGGTTGAGTGTCAAAGCTGTTATCAACACTACGGGGAAGCTAACTTCTGTGGATGAGGGGTATTCCCCTCACCATTCCCCTAACCTATACTTAGAAACTGAGAACACAACAGAGGGAAGATCCGCAACAACTAAAAAAGTAGGTTATCAAAGTAGATTTAGTTTAAGCATTCAGCCGTGAGCCATTCGCGAACGCGAATGGCCTTGGCTCACGCTACTTGAGGTGCCGTCAGTGCTCAGTAGTCAGCTGATTTTATTCAAAAGCACCGATTGCGCTACGCGCACGCTGCGCCAACAGTAGCCTGGCCATTCCCGTAGCGTGGCCTTTGGCTGATAGCTGATACGCGACACGCTGATACGCGACACGCTGAATGCTTACAATTTCGTACTAGTCAGTTTTTTCAGCAGCAGATGGCTTGTCTTCTTCAGCCTTGTCCTGATTAACCAGCCATTCTGAGAGGGGGCGTGAGACAGCATACTGAAAGTCCACTGGCACTAACAGCACCTGCAACTGCTCAGATTTGGAATCCAGTGGTAGGACTTGAGCATATAGGAAACTGCGAGTAAAGTCCAAGTTGCCTAAGATCAGCTTCGGACTGTCCTGATTTTTCAGTTTCACTGTTATAGTTGCTGAGGGCTTGTCTAATCCATACTCTGGAAGTTGGTCAGGGCTAACCGTAAGAATGCGATCGCTTTTGCCCTGAGCCAGCAAGTTCAACAAAAAGGAAACAACCGCATCACTAGCTGTCGCCTCTTTGGGCTTTTTCATCCGCCAACCCGATTCTGGCTCACTGGCTCGCTCGAATACTAAGGTCTTGTCATCACTATTAACAGTAAACGATTGAATCTCGTCTTCAGTGAAATTAAATATCGGTTTTTTATTAATTTTAGCAGCTTCTCGCTTTTCAGAACCCTGAATTTCATAAATATATACACCTCCCCCCAGGAGGATGGCACAAATGACTAAAATCAGAGTTGTCCTTTGTAGTTTCATCAGTTTAAACTGCATCGATCTAAACACAGCTTAATACGTTATAGCGGTTCTCAATTGGGTGAGGTACACCTCCCTTGGGAGTAGGGAGTAGGGAGTAGGGAGTAGGGAACAGGGAACAGCGGATCTGGGAACAGCGGATCTGGGAACAGCGGATCTGGGAACAGGGAAAAAATCTTGTGTAGTTCACAATTATGAGAAACGCTATAGCTAGATCTAGCTAAGTCTTTGGGAGATTGCTAAGTAGTCGGAGATCAATAAACGCGCTCTGTGTAAACAATTATGAAAATTCCGATCCAAAAAACACTGGTATGGCTATTGGGTGGTTTAGGTATCTCAGGGGTAATCGCGCCAGCCTTGGGATTAGATACATCAATCTCAGAAGCTGGTATTAATGTCTATCGGTTACACCAACCTCCCTATAATTTAACCGGTCGCAAAATTGCCATTGGGCAAGTGGAAATTGGTAGACCTGGATTATTTGGTAAGGATAAGGCCGCTATCAAGAATCGGACAGTAACTCCTGCGGGAGTATTTTATCGCAACACCCCCGCAAAACCGAATACCCATGTTGATGAACATGCGGCTATGGTAGCAGCTGTGATGATTAGTCGAGACAAAGCCTTTCGGGGAGTAGCACCTGGGGCAAAACTCTACGCTTCAGCAGTTGGCTCCCTGTCTAGGAGTGGACAACCAGAAGAGTGCCTGTCGGCTCAGCATATTGCTCAGCAAAATGGCTCAGATCTACGGGCAATTAATTTTAGTTTTGGTGAATCCCTACAGCGGGACCCGAGGGAGGAAGCGGTGCTGGATGGCAATGCGCTGTTAACTCTATGTATCGATTGGTCAGCTAGGGTGCATGATGTCTTGTATGTGATTGCTGGCAACCAAGGCAAAGGGGGCATTCCGATCCCCACAGATAATTTTAATGGTATCAATGCAGCATACACAGCCAAGCGTCAGGGAGTTTTTAATAAGGTAGACTTTGCTAACTTGAGTGCTTTACCAGTTGGTATTGGTCGTCGTCTGATTCGGCAAGAAATTAATGTTGGTTCTCGCCGCTCGATTAATTTGGTAGCTCCTGGCAACAAGATATCGTTGTATGACCTCAAAGGTAAAGTGACTAAGGTCAGTGGTACCAGTTTTGCTGCTCCCCATATCACTGGTGTTGTAGCATTGCTACAGGAATTTGGTGATTCCGCTTTGCGCAAGCTGCGCTCAAGACAACAAAAACTATTCTTGATGCAGTCCCTCAGAGCGGAAACCCCCAATACCGGGCTGCATCGCTTGTGGATGAATTGGAGTACAGATTCCCGACGCCATGAAGTAATGAAGGCAGTGTTGCTTAATTCTGCTGACAAAATTCAAGATCTCGGTGATGGGATGCTACTAGGCATGAGCCGCACGATTCGGGCAAAGGATAATCACCACTGGTTAGAGTCTGATGCTTACCAAGACCCCAAAATTCCTCTGGATATGCAGATGGGGACAGGACATCTAAATGGGTTTCGAGCTTACCAGCAATTTAAACTCGGCCAATGGAGTCCCAGTGGCATTGGAGTGCCACCAGTGGGTTGGGATTACCGTACTGTGGAGAAATCATCTGATCGGGACTATGTGTTAACAAAACCCTTAGCAGAAGGAAGTTTTATCTCTTTAACTCTGGCTTGGGACCGTTTGGTAGAGTTAGAGGATGACAATAATAATGATGCTTATGATCTTGGGGAGAGTTTTAGCGATCGCGGTTTGAATAATCTTGACCTCTATTTAATGCCAGTCGGAGAAGAGGACATTACCAAAAGTGTCTGTGCTTCTATCAGTGAAGCGGATGCTGTGGAACATATTTTCTGCCAAGTCCCTGCTCAGGGTCGCTATAAAATTCGGGTTCAGTATCAACAACAGGTTAATCAGCCGTCTCAAGCTTATGCTTTAGCTTGGTGGACAGTTCCAGATCCCAAATGATAGGCAACAGAGGCAAGAGGGCTAAGCTGCTAGCTTTGAGCAAAAACTTGGCTCGAAAAATAAAAACTTGATTGGGGATTCATCCCATGGTGCCCTTACGGGTCAGATCTCAAGATTGAAGGCGCTAGAAGCTAAAGTTACAATCTAGCTAAAGTAGGAATGGTAGTTGATTCACAATAGAGTTGGAATGGAGGAAGAGTTTTACTACCGAGGAATAGATAAAATTCGTCAAGGAGACTTGAACGAAGCAATCGAGGAATTTGACAAAGCCTTAGAGATTAATCCGAACTTCGCCGAAGCCTACTATAAACGAGCTATGGCTCGCTTTGACTTAGGGGATCAACAAGGCGCGCTTGCCGATTATACTCAGGCTTTACAAATCAATTCTGAAAGTATTGAAGTTTATTTCGGGCGGGGTTTGGCTCGATTGGCACTGGGAGATGCCACTGGAGCAATAGAAGATGCCAATCAAATACTTAAGATTAATCCTAATCAGCCTGCAGCTTGTAAGCTTCAAGGTAGTGCCTACCGTAAGTTAGGAGATAATCAGGCTGCGATCGCATCATTTAAACAAGCAGCTCAGCTCTACCTAGACCAACAAGATAAATTAAATTGTCGTCGTTGTCTTGAGAGTATCAATCAAATTCAACAACAGCAAATACTAGCTTTAGGTCGAGCCCAGACTAACGATTTTTGCCATCAAGCAATAAATAAAGTTAACACAGGCAAGTACCGAGAAGCCTTAGAGGATTTCAACTGGCTCCTTGAGGTTGACCCCAAAAATGCCCAAGCTTATTGCTATCGAGGTATTGTTCACTGCAAACTCGGTGATTACAGGAGAGCCATTCAAGACCTTGGTCAAGCTATGGAACTAAATCCCCAAGATGCTCAGGTTCGTTACCATCGAGGATTAGTACGAATTGAATTGGGAGATTACCGGGGAGCTATTGATGACTTGACCAAGTTACTACAAAGTAATCCGGAAAATCGGGACGTCTTAATCCATCGGGGTAATGCCTATATCCAGATGGGAGACTATCGCCAAGCCATCGAAGATTATTCCCGAGTTATTACTCTTAAACCCAATGATGCTCAATCATATCGTTATCGGGCAACCGCTCGTGAAAAGTTTGAAGATCTACGGGGAGCATTTGAAGATTATCAACAAGCGGCAAACCTGTATTTCGATCAACAAGACTGGACTAATTATCGGAAACTGCTCGATAAACTCAAACAGCTACAGCCATTACAACTGACCGAGGGGTCGAGCAATCGAGAATCACAAGCACCATCAAATATCAAACCTAGTAGGGAGTTGCAACAAAGACTACTAAGACTGGTAGGAGGACAATCCGATATCGCCACACGCCTACTTGACTTGGCTAAGGGAAAATACCCAGGGATGCCAGAAAAATGGTATTGGGAGAAGGTGATCAAGGATTTAGAACGATAGCGCTATAATAATTGAAATATTGATAAAACTAGCGACAATTAATCATTCAGCTTATGCGCTACAGATGGTGCTACTTGAGGTGCTATCAGCTATCAGCTGTTGCGATTGCTTCAATGGCAGCTTCTAATGCGATCGCAATATGAGTCCAATGGGTTCCTCCCTGACAAAACACAATATAAGGCTCCTTAAGCGGACCATCGGCAGAAAATTCTGACGTACTGCCATCAATAAAAGTCCCCCCAGCCATCACTAACTGACTCTCATAACCCGGCATTGCGGCTGGGACAGGGTCGAGGTAGGAACCTATCGGAGAATGCTGTTGTATCCCTCGACAGAAAGCGATTAATTTTTCCGCTGAACCCAACTCAACTGCTTGAATTACATCCCGACGGGGTACCATCGGTGGGGGATTGACAGGATAACCAAGTTGTGCTATAGTATGAGCGATTAAATGACTCCCTTTGAGGGCTTCACCAACCATTTGGGGAGCTAGGAATAATCCTTGAAACAGCAATCGATTTTGATCGAAAGTCGCCCCACCTGAACTACCAATCCCTGGAGCAGTCAGACGACAGGTCGCCGCTTCAACTAAGTCAGCTTTTCCAGCGACATAGCCTCCAGCAGTAGCAATCGTTCCCCCAGGATTTTTAATCAAGGAACCCGCCATCAAATCTGCTCCTACTGCTGTCGGTTCTTGTTCTTCTACAAATTCCCCGTAACAGTTATCCACAAAACAGATAGTATCAGGATTTTGTTGTTTGACAAGCTTGACAATTTTTTCTATTTCTGATATTGAAAGACTCTTTCGCCAAGAATACCCACAGGAACGCTGAATGAACACCAGGCGGGTATTCTCTCCTACCGCTGTTGCCAAGGCTGACCAATCTAAACTTCCCTCACTAGTTAGGGACAACTGGCGGTAACGAATCCCAAATTCTATTAGGGAACCTTGACCATCACCCCGTAAACCAATCACCTCTTCCAAGGTATCGTAAGGGGCACCGGCAATCGCTAGCATTTCATCTCCAGGACGCAATACCCCAAACAGGCAAGATGCGATCGCATGGGTTCCGGAAACAAATTGTACCCGTACAGCTGCAGATTCAGCTCCCATGACATCAGCAAACACCATGTCGAGAGTTTTGCGTCCTAAATCATCATGTCCATAGCCCGAAACACCAGCAAAGTGATGGACTCCTACACGATGTACTCGAAAAGAATCCAGTACCTTTTTGAGATTTTGCTTGACGGCGGTGTCAATACCATAAAAGATCGGAAATAGTGCTTTTTCTGCTGCTTGCAGCCGTTGAGAGCTGTTGATTCCCAAAATTCGCGCCTCGAAATTTTAGATCAAAATTTTAGATCAAAGAGAGCGGGTTATGACAATTTGTATCCTATTAGACTTACTGCATGACAATTGCTACTTCAGATAATCTTCGTTTAGATTGGGTCGTTATTACCTATATGGCCTTTATTCACCTAGCAGCCCTGTTTGCCTTACTTCCGAGCAACTTTAACTGGACAGCAGTGGGCTTAATGATCTTTTTCCACTGGGTGACAGGGGGCTTGGGGGTAACTCTGGGATGGCATCGCTTAGTGACCCACCGCAGTTTTCAGACACCCAAGTGGTTAGAATACTTCCTAGTTTTGTGTGGTACCATTTCCTGTCAAGGAGGAGTGATCGATTGGGTAGGACTACATCGCATCCATCATTTGCACTCTGACACCCAACCGGATCCCCATGACTCCCATCAAGGGTTTTGGTGGAGTCACATGGCTTGGATGTTGCATAAAATTCCTGCTGATGAGCAAATTTCTAAATTCACTAAAGATATTTCTGGAGATCGGGTTTATCAGTTTTTGGATAAGTATTTTGTGCTTGTTCAAGTGGTTCTAGGACTGTTGCTGTATGCCATGGGTGGCTGGCCATTTGTAGTGTGGGGGATTTTTGTGCGGCTAGTACTGGTGTTTCACTGTACCTGGTTTGTCAACAGTGCTACTCACAAATTTGGTTATCGCACCTATGAGTCTAATGATTGCTCAAAAAACTGCTGGTGGGTAGCCCTACTAACCTATGGCGAAGGCTGGCACAACAATCACCATGCTTATCAGTATTCTGCAAGGCATGGCATTAAATGGTGGGAAATTGACCTGACTTGGATGACGATTCAGTTCCTACAACAGCTGGGTTTAGCCAAAAACGTGAAACTGATTAGTCCTGAACAGACATAAGTTTCCCTAGGGTAGTACCTTGAGTGCTACCCTGCCAGTTGCCGAGCGGCTTCAGTTCTGAGGGCGGCTTAGTTGTAAAACCTCCTGAGCAGCAGAGTATACTCCGGTTTCCAAAGTGCAAGCACCATGGATTTATCCTGTCTACTTCAGGACTTATGACTCTAGCACTGAGGCTTAGGGAGTTTCTGGTAAAATTATAAAATATTAAAAATTCTTAGCTTTTGTTTACAAAAAACGTAAAGTCTGCCTTTATAATCGTATAAGTATTGTTACTAATCTCAAATTGTTCTTATCGAACGTTAACGGATACACCTTAGCAACAACTCCTTAGTGATGCCCCGGATACTGGTCATCGATGACGACCCCGCAATTTCAGAATTAGTCACCATCAATTTGGAGATGGCTGGCTACGATGTTAGTCAAGCAATGGATGGCATCAAGGGTCAGGCTCTAGCTCTGCAACTGCAGCCAGACCTGATTATGTTAGACTTGATGCTACCCAAGGTAGATGGTTTCACCGTCTGCCAACGGTTACGTCGGGATGAACGCACTTCCGATATTCCAGTATTGATGTTGACTGCCCTAGGTCAAACCCAAGACAAGGTAGAAGGCTTTAATGCTGGTGCCGATGATTATCTCACCAAACCCTTTGAACTCGAAGAAATGCTGGCGCGAGTGCGAGCATTACTACGGCGCACAGACCGAATTCCCCAAGCTGCTAAGCATACGGAAATACTGAACTATGGTCCTTTGACCCTAGTTCCAGAAAGGTTTGAGGCGATTTGGTTTGATAAAACCGTGAAACTGACCCATCTGGAGTTTGAACTACTGCACTGTTTACTGCAGCGCCATGGTCAAACTGTTTCTCCGAGCGAAATCCTTAAAGAAGTTTGGGGGTATGACCCTGACGATGATATCGAAACCATTCGAGTGCATATTCGTCACCTGAGAACCAAGCTAGAACCTGATCCCCGCCATCCTAAGTACATCAAAACCGTTTATGGAGCAGGTTATTGCTTAGAGTTACCCAATACAGAAAAGACCCTAGAAGTGACTTCGGCGACTGCCTAGGATGAAATTGGTAATGTCAGAGGTACTACAAATCTACCTTCTTAAGCTAGAGTGGAAAGCCCCCGCCCTTAAGCCGGGGGTAAGCTTTCTCACCGTTAGTCAGTTGGCTAATTCTGATCAAAAATTGATCAAGTTCTAGGGAGCCAAGGCATTGCCCCGCAACAAGCTACCAATTGTCTTCGCTGTAATCTTCATTTGGATAAGAGGATTAGCAGGTACAACGGTTTTATAGAGATAGCTATCGAAAGTCAGCCGCTGCACATCCTTGTCAGCACACATCTCTACAAAGGCTTCTCGGCTAGCATCGGAGTTATAGAAAACTCGTTGTAGAATATCTAGGACTTTGTAGGTCATGCCGTATTTCTTATCCCAGCGCTTCAGGTAAAGCTTGAGGTCACTCTCTGTGGGGATACGGCTACCGCCATTAGAGGTTTCCACAATGGTTTCAGCACACATGCGAGCTGATTTAGCCGCAAAGTAAATCCCTTCCCCAGAGGATTTAGTTACTGTTCCAGCAGCATCACCTACCAAAGCTACCCGACCAACTACACGTCTAGGTCTGGGATGCTCAGGAATCGGATGGGCTTCCACTTTGATAATTTTTCCACCCACAAGTTTTTTAGCCGCACGGGCGCGAATCCCTGCTTGTAGCTTTTTGATCAGGGATTGGTTGACCCTCATAGTGCCGGTGCCAACAGCAACGTGGTCGTATTTAGGGAAGACCCAGGCGTAGAAATCAGGAGAGACATCATTACCCACATACATTTCTGCCAGGTCTTGGTAGTAATTCATCATGTTCTCTGGCAAACTGATGCGCTCTTGGAAAGCGATCGCATAATTGTAATCCCCAGCATCAATTGCTTTGGCAACCCGGGAATTTGCCCCATCAGCTCCAATCACCACATCTACTTTCAAGGTTTTGTGGGTTCCCTTGACACTGCCATCAGAATGGTCAGAATAATAGATGGTATAGGGTTGAGAGTTACTGGTGGGAATATCGAGTTTATAAACGGTGCCATTAATTAAGTTAGCCCCCAACTCAGCCGCACGATTGCGCATGAACCCATCAAGCACCTCGCGACGGCACATCCCAATATATTCGTTTTCCTTTTCTATATGGATATCAACTTCAAGATCAGACGGTGAGATCATCTTCATGTTTCTCACTTGCCGGTCAATAATTTCTGGTGGCAGGTCAAACTCACTCACCATACATAGTGGAATCGCACCACCACAGGGCTTAGCATTGTCCAGCTTACGCTCAAACAAATAGGTTTCGATTCCTGCTTTAGCTAACGTCTCGGCAGCAGAAGAACCTGCTGGTCCCGAACCAACTACTGCAACCCTTAGTGCTGGCATGTTTTCTCCCATGGTTTTTTAAGCTACGCAATGCATACTATCATGGACTTTCCTGTGATCTGAAGCTTCCCTAATATTTGGGGTCAAGTTGCAATACACCTTAACAAAAGTTCGTCACATTACTTAACAATTACAGCGGTGATTGGTCATTTTCATCGTTACCGATTAATTGTTAAGATTAATTATTAATTATTAATTATTGTGTAATTTTTAGTAATTGTTATTGTTAATGGTTAATTCTTAATTAGACCGAGCTTAGACCTGTTGGGAAATAAGAGAAAATATCGATAGTGTAGGCAAATCGGTAAAGTAATACCAATTCCTCAAAGTAGGACTACAGATGCAGATGATCCGAGAGTCGAGTTTTGGAACTACTGAATTTAGCGTTGCAGTTTCTTCCGTGCCTGCTGACGTAGCTTCAGGGCATTCCGGTGGTTAGGTTCAATCTGGAGTGCCTTATTTAAAGAAGTGATTGCCTGATTAAAGCGTCCTAGTGTCATCTGAGCTTCCCCCTTAGTCATCCAAGCCTCTGCCAAATTTCGTTGAAGTGCGATCGCTTTCTCCAAAGCCGTAATCGCCTCAACAGAACGACCCAACTTTTGGAGGGTTATTCCCTGTGAAAGCCAAGCTTCCGTTAAATCTGGCTTGAGAGTAAGGGCTTGGTTATAGAGTCTAAGGGCTTCTACAGACCTTTGCTGTTGGTCAAAGGCTTGACCAAGGCTCCACACAGCTTCTGGATAGTTAGGTTTGAAATGTAAGGCATCATTACAAGCAACAATTGCCATCTCCGGCTTTTGGAGTTTATTCAGACTGTAGCATCTGCCCCAATAGGCTTCCGCAAAATCGGCTTTTTTAGCGATCGCTTGGTCGTATAGTTTGAGAGCTTCCTGGTACTGTCGAGATTTCCGCAACTGCTCAGCTTCCTCTAAAAATTGCTCTTCTGTAACCGTAGCCTCAGTCTTATAGTCAGTCTTATAGTCAGTCTTATAGTCAGTCTTATAGTCAGTCTTATAGTCAGTATTTTCACCAGTCGGTTGAGCAGATAGAAAAGTTTTCCACAGCAGCAAGCTGACCCCCAAGATAGTTATCGATACAGTAATTAACCCCAACTTCACCAATCGTTGCGGAATAGATACTGTTGTCAAGTTAGTTGCTGAACCTCTCGAATGTTCGGTGAGGTCAAGTTGAGGCGTAGTTCTACTTTGACTCCTGGTCATCATTGACGAGTGGACTGTAGTTTTTGGTAGGTTCCTAATGTCGGGAATTGGGAGTTCCATCCCAGACTGGCTTTCCCTGGTAATTTCCTGAGTAGGGATTTCTTCCTCAGCTTCAGACAACAGTTGCTGTGTTGGTAAACTAGCCAATACCTCTAGAGCGTCAGTTGCTGTCCGATAACGGTCACGGAAATCATAGCGCACCATAATGTCAAGAATATGGGCCAACTCTGGGCTAACCTGCTTTGCGTAGTGTTGCCAATCAATTTCACTAGTTATGGGATTTTCCTTCAAGTTTTTGGGATGAACCCCAGTTAATGCCTGGATACCAACCATCCCGACAGCATAGATATCACTGCTAAAGCGGGGCTTTCCTGCCAATTGCTCATGGGGCATATAGCCCTGGGTGCCTATAGAAACCGTTAAATGAGTTTCCCCGGTTTCAGGATTAATCTTTTGGCTACTGACTTGCTTAACAGCACCAAAGTCAATCAGCACGATTTTCTCGTCCCCTTGGCGGCGGATCAGGTTAGAGGGCTTAATATCCCGGTGGATAATCTGTTGTTGATGAACAAAGGCCAATACCTGTAGAATGTCTGTTAATAAAGCAATAACTCGCTCTTGTGAACACGGATCACCCTGGACAAGTTCTCGATTCAAAGGTTGTCCTTCAATCAATTCCTGAACCAGATAAAACTGCTGATCTTCCTCAAAATGTGCTAGTAGGCGAGGGATCTGGTCATGATTACCTAGCTGGTAGAGAAATCGAGCTTCTCTATCGAAAAGGCGTCTTGCCATTTGCAGCGTTGCCGTCTGTTCGGTTTGGGGCAAAAGATGTTTAACCACACATCGGGGTTGATTTGGCAAATGTATATCTTGTGCCAGGAACGTTCGACCAAACCCACCAGATCCCAGTTGGTTGATAATTTTGTAGCGTCCGCCTACTAGGGCTTTTGCAGGTTTTGTCTGTGCAGATAAGCGGCTCATCGAGGGGTTAGTGATGACTACCTAATTATGATTCCAAATTCAGTAAATATACCATTGATTTGGATCCTAAAGCCAGTTATACCACAAAGAAAGTTAACATTACCAGTTGTTTAATTAACCCTCAACTCCCTCGTCTTGGTGCCCGTTCACGCTTAGCTTTTAAAAAGCGCAGGGTCCCACGGCAACATTAACTTTTTCCTTGACTATCGGACATTAAGAGACTTGTCCCTTAATCAGCTCAACTAACGATAAGTGACTCAAATGAGGGAGTAAGCTGTCACCCATTGAAATTGTGCATGGGGCTGATGGTCAGATGGTCAGATGGCGAGATAGTCAGAGGGTAGACCGGCTTTTGCAGAAGTGGCTCGGACTGAAATTTCAATAGACATCTGCGGAAAATACTCAATACCTCTGTGCAACTGCCTGTAAAAACGCGATCGCCAATTTCAATTACGAGTCAGTTTCTAGCTCAAAATAGGTAGTTGAGCTAATTGATGTTAATAAATCGGCCTTTTTACGAGGGTTATACTCATTGTTTATTTCGACAAAAAAAGTAATCAATTATTATAACGCCATTATATTGGGGGTATTAGTGCCCCAAATCTTAATCTCACTAACCCCAAAATACTGCTAATTATATTTTCATACTTCCTGGGATTCTTTATCGATGATGTTTTGACAAACAAACATCAGATGCACCCATCACCAAGCAAGATGCGCTGCTCTACATGGATTTGAAATTGACCATAGCTGAACAAAATCCCATCAGAGTGCATAATACCCATAAGACCAGTATTAAACCAGCCTTAAAACCCCCTACCCCCTTTTAAAATTACCAATTCATCGAGTATGCTATGGCTATACCCTTTTGTCAGGATAGTAGCTTGGCCGCAAAACAAGCGGTTGCTTAGGTCTACTTTCTGAGATCTTCTTCCAGAAGTGGTACAAAAGCGTACAAAGTACGGCTGGCTATCGCCTTTTGGCTCTTAGCTCAGAGATTCTCTCTGGGATGATGTATGTCAGTCGATAAAATCATTACCTGAAACGAGTATTTTCCGACCAGACGTTTATAGGACCAGACCTTTGTAACTTGATCCAAGACTACCAACCGGATAATGCCAACAAATTTTGGTCATTACTGACTTTTAAACTATGGTATAAATAATTTATTTCATGAATACATCTGTCTCAGTAGTTATCACCACCTTTAATAAAGCCCAGTACCTCGAACAATCAGTAAAGAGTGTACTAGCGCAAACATTTTCCCAGATTGAATGCATTATTGTCGATGATGGCTCTACCGATAATACCCGCCAAGTTGCTGATCAGTTAGTCCACTACCACCCAGAGATACAGTACTTTTATAAAGACAATGGAGGGGTATCGTCTGCTCGTAATTTTGGCGCTGATAAAGCCACTGGAGAATGGATTCAATTCTTAGATGCTGATGATTGGATTCATGAAGATAAAATCAGATTTCAATTGAGCTGTTTAGAGGGAACTGGTGATAATGTAGTATTTTACTCCGACTATGAACGGGTCTATGTTGATCAAAACGAAAACATTATTGAAACCAAGCCTCATGTTGTTGGTGCTCTCACCAAAGAACAGCTCATCGAACGACTGCTAATTTGTCCAGATTTTCTGGCAGATTCTCCTTTTCCCTTGTTACAGCAATCGATGCTGTTCAAGAAAAAACTCTTAGACCAGAGAAATTTTGATACTCGCCTGAAAGCCTGTGAGGATCGAGAATGGGTATTAGAACTTCTGCAACGGAACGTCAGATTCGTCCATACTCCAATCATCGGAGCCTATTATAGAAAACACCGCTTCAATCTCACCGATAATAGCTCACTGATGCGGGAGTCTTACATTAAGTATTTTGAAATTGTCTTGACAAATCACCAAAAATTAGTTAGCTTATGCCAGAAAAGTATTAAGTATTTGATAGAAAAAAGTTTTGAGGAAAAAGACCAGGAAAGTTTTACCAGATTAGCTAAATTAGTGGAATTACCAGTAGATCTGCTCAATGGCAAAATTAAAGTTAATCATCGTTGGTTATTAAATTTACTCTATTGGCTCAGAACGATGATACCAAACTTTTTACTATACGAAAGATACCGAGGTCCCCGTTCTCGTAAACTTTTATCCATCATTAGCCGTCGGTCTTAGCATAAACTGGGATAAAAGTCCCGTTCCGTAGAATCAGCCTCAGGATAAATCCTAGAGAGCATCCTGATTAAATTCCTGATTAAATTCCTCCTGTCAACAGCAGCAACACTGTTTGAAATAGTCCCACCATCACTCCTAAAATACCCCCTAAATTCACAATAGCTTGTAATTCACTTTTCACTAAAGTCTGAATCGTGATTTCCATATCTTTTGGAGAAGTAGCGTTTACCCGTTCAACAATCACCTCATCAATAGATAAAATCGGAATCACTTCAGTCATAATTTTTTCCAAATCCTCCTCCAGGTAGCGCTCTATAACCAAAGCGAGTTCCTTGCTAATCATTGTCAACGATGTAGTCATAATTGCTGAATCTCGGAGCCGATTAACAATTAAGGCAGACACTTTTTCCCAGTCAATAGATTGATTTAATCCTTGTATAAATTCAGCACCCCCCTCTTGAATATAAGCACGCACCGAATCCCGCATAGTTTTCCGTAGTTGTCTCACTGTTGACAAAGGCAGATTTTGCAATGAAACATTTTGCAACCATTCCCGCAAGCGATCGCGAGTTCCTAGAGCCACAATTAACTCTTCGATGCGAGCATTAGTCGCTTCTTTTTCGTCAAGGCAAAAGCTTCGCAGGCGGATCAAAGCATTGCGTATACCAAATAAATTTGCCACTACCCAGTATGTCCCACTGGACTTTTCCCGAAAGTCTTCATCAATGATTTGAATGTTGCGGTCAGTTAGGAAATCAATAACTGCCTGTCGCAAAATATCTGGGGGTAGTACTACTTTTAATATCCACTCAGAAAGCTTCCGAGCTTGTTCTTGATCCAGTCGAAACTCCAATAAAATCTGGTCAAAAACATGGTTAAGTTGGGCTTCTAGGAAATCCTTACGACGGGCTAAGACTTTTAGCATACGTGGCAACGATTCCCCGATCAAGTCTCGGAGAATCCCAGCAAGAATATGAGCTGTTTTCTGTTGCTTATCCGACCGGACTTGATCTAGCGCTAGGTTTAATAGCCACAAGATCGCTCCTTCCACACGTTCAGTATGGAGCAGACGCTTTGCCAAACGCTGTAACTCTGTTGGCGTCAGCAGAGAACCCATAATAGTGTCAGCAACTCGCCTAGCCAGCCGTTCCTGGTTGCGAGGAATTAAACCTGGTGTAAAAGGTAGCTGACGCTTACCGATGTAAATTGGTCTGTAGGGACGGAACAACATTTTGATGGCTAAATCATTGGTGAAATAGCCAATAATTCCCCCAGCTATGGGAGGAACAAACAACAATAATAGGTTAAACAGATCCAAAACAAAAATCGAGTTGTGTAGAACTTAAAAAGCAGGTAATAGGTAAGTTTAAAGTATGATATAAAAAGTCATAAGTTTACACTAGTTATAGCATTTATTAAATAGGTGAGGTACCACGCTCTGGGGGGTTTAGGGAGTAGATAGTAGGGAGTAGGTAATAGGGAATAGAGAACTTCCGTTAAGGGAATAGGGAAAAAATCCTGTGTACCTCATTACTAGTAGAAACGCTATATATGGCTGCGGTTCCTTAACAATTATTAGGTTTGAGGATTAATTTAAAGATGCACCATCCCTCACCTTTATCATTATTGCTGCCTTTACACTTGCTATCTTCATCTTTTATACTTCAAGAATTTATTTAATGCCCAATCTCTATTGTAGGCTTTTTCGAAAAGTGACATCCTGCTACACTAAACCCGAACGGGATATAATACACATTGCCGTTGATGGCACTGTTCGTTTTCTTTTTCTTTAAACCATGACTGAAGTACCACCAGGCTCTCCTGAAAGTCACCCTCAAACCAATTCAGAACAGATAAATGCTGAAGATTTATTAACCTTACTGCGGCGCAAAGAACGCAACTGGGTGGAGTGGGGTCAAGCCTGTCAGCAGCTACAAAAAGCTGGCTACAGTTCTCAGGTAATTTTTGAAGAAACTGGGTTTGAGCCAATTCAACAGAATCAAGTGATGGTGGCATCTCAGGTTTACACAAGTTTGATTACAGTCGGGGTGTCCGATGAAGTGCGATCGCGTTTTGAGAGTACTGGTAGCGATTCCCTGTACGAGTTGCGGATTCTCACCCAAGAGGAACGAGCTGCTGCTGCTGAATTTCTCGTTGCTAGGAACTTGAACTCCGAAGGAGCCCATGAAGTTGCCAAAGCACTCAAGACCTTTTCCCGCAGAAGCCGTCCACCGGAGGGATTCACCAATCATCCTGGTGATGCTGTTGCCTATCAGTATTGGAAACTTGCCAAACAACACAATGATTTGCAAGAACGTTCTCGTTTGATTGCCCGAGGCTTGATGTTTGCTCATACTCAACAAGCCCGACAACAAATCGAAGAATTACTCACAGGAGCATTTGGTAGCACTCAGCGTCCAGCCCCCAGATTACCCATATACCGCCTTGAAGCTGAAGAAGATTTGCCCCGTTTGCTTCCGGTAGTGGGTGCCTTACCCCTGACAATAGCTGATCTCAACCAGGTTCCTAGAACTGACTATAAGGGCACTTTTAGTATAGTTAAGGGGCTTCGAGAGCAGATGTTCGCCGCAGTACCGGGCTGGCAGGTAGTTTTGAAGGCACAAGATCCAGTGGTGATTTTGTGTAACAGTAATCAGCTGCCTATTCAACAGAATAACAAACCTGAAGAGATTTTGCTTATTATTGACCGCTCACAGCAGCAGTGGGATGGGGACAGCTACTTTTTGGTTGAAGAATCAGGACAGTTAGAGATTAAGTGGTTTCCAGATTCTCCTGATATTAGTTTTTTGGGACGCCTCATCCTAGTATTACGACCGAAAAAAATTCTGGATGAAGCATTAAGTCAAGATGTCTGGCAAATTGATGAGTAATTAGTCATTAGTTATTAAGTTAGTTAATTTCTGTTTTGTTGACTCTTGACTCTTGGCTGTTGACTCTTAAAAATTACCCTCAACAAAACCCTTTTCATCAGGCTCAAGTAGTTCGATTAGCCAGTACTGCATAGAATGGATCGCCTAAAGTGATCCCAAGCTGTAGCAGAAAAGTAGGAAGCGGGGATGGTCGAGCAACAACCTCAGGCGAACTAAATCCAGGAATAGACTGGTAATAGGTTTTCACTAACTCCACTCGACTTGTCTCGGTCCCATCTCGCCAGGACTGAATCGCCTTTTGAAAAAACATTCGGTTAGAAAAGCTAATAATTGCCATTCCCCCTGGTTTTAAGACACGATGAATCTCAGCAAAAACTTTTTCAGGGTACTGAAGATACTGAACTGAAACAGCAATCAGCACAGCATCAAAGTCTTGGTCAGGCAATGGCAATTGCTGGTTTTGATTCAAGTCTTGGATAAAGTAGTGATTAAGTCTAGGATTTTTGACCAATTCTTCCAGATTCATGCCATGCCCCTCAACATGAGCAAACTCCATGTCTTCTGGTAAGTGAGAAACCCAACTGCTCATGAGATCCAGGATTCGCGTGTTGGGTTGTAGTCGTTCCCGGTAGAGGTTTACCAGCTGATCGATAAAGCCCTCATCGACATGAGTCACAAACCGTGGAAATGAATAGAACAGAACATCATCGCTCTCATCCAATTTACTGCGTTGAAGGCGCTGGTAGATCATTTTATGATATGGTACGTATCTTGCTCACGAATATTATAAAGATTTATGAAGTTTATGGTAAGTATTTCTGAGTTTGGGTTATTGCAAGGAATATTTTGAGGCGGTTAGACAGGATTCTACAACAAAAATAGGGAAGAGCATTAATATCTCTTCCCCATTGTTGATTTTTGTATTGATTTTGGTTGTCTTGGTTTCGGTTTTGGAGTGCTTTCCGACTTTCCTTAAGCTTCCGGCGCAGCATCTGAGTCTGTTTTTTCAGTTGTTTGCGCCGTGCAGAGCCGATACTTTTTAGCTACCAGAATCTACCAAAGGTAAACTCTAGCTCGCCAATGCAAGCTGATTTCTCAGCCAGGGGGTATCTCCCAAAGCCCTCAGGAATATCCCGCGAGCGCCATAAAAATTTCAACAAATTTGGTTCCACCGGGAACTAAGCGCAACTATTAAACCCTTGGTTTTCGGCTTTAATTTAAGTTACATAATAATCCCTGTCGGTGTTACCCTAATTTAAGTCTAACAAATAATAAGAGTTTTTGCTAGACTCTGCGACATTTTCTCTAGCTGTTTACTAACCCTTAGTTACAGTGGGCGGGGAGAGACTCGAACTCTCATGACCATAAGGCCGCCACATTTTGAGTGTGGTGCGTCTACCAATTTCGCCACCCGCCCGTTTGGGCATCTCCTTTATTATAACTAATTAATCGCTGATTTAACAAGGACTGATAAGATTGAGAACTTGCCCAACGGTCAATTTCTCGCGCCCGTAGTACAGGTAAGGGATGGCTCAGTTGAGAGATCTGCAATTGTTGGAGTACTTGACCCAGCTCAGTATCACCAGCGCTATCGTAAGCTCTAGCTTGAGTAATAAACGCATCTAGGTTAAGTTGTGGTGCCAGAGTTGGCGAACCACCAGCCAGTTTCATCAATACAGACATGACCACTCTCGGATTTTGAGTAGCCAGTAAAGCAGCGCGATCGCAACTAAATTCCGCACATCTTAGCCACTCTAACATCTTCTCCTGTATGCTTTGAGCAATGAGCATCCCCCAATTGGGAATTAAACTAGCCGCTAATACCATGATATTGAGCGGTGTCAGGTACACCCCATGTTCACATTTGAGATGACCCAGTTCATGGGCAATAACCGCCTGAATTTCCTCTGGTGTCAGGAGATCAATTAAAGAGGTGTGCAAGACAATGAAAGGCTGTTTACCCCGCATAGCGAAGGTATAGGCATTGGGAGCGGGATTTTGCTGCACATAAAGCTGAGGCGGCTCTAAATCTAAAGTTGTGCAGGCATCTTCGAGTAGTTTATGAAGATGGGGCAGTTGATTTTCTCCCACCAAGACACTAGCAGCAATATTGTTCAGGTAAAAAAACTGTTCCGCCACAGGACCTAGTAAATTTCGCACCACCAAGTCTATCCCTGGCAACTGTTTCAGGGCTGTGGTTGCTTCCAAATCTAGGGGATGACGAAAATGATCTGCCTTCAGACCAAATAGTGATGTTTTAGTCATTAGCTGTTAGTCGTTAGTCATTAGTAATTACTTATTAGTCTAGGACTTCCCCAAAATCTATGGCTCAAGCCTAATCTATTGTAGGGGTACAAGCCTTGCACCCTAACTAGTTATAGCGCTACCTCTATATAGCTAATTCTATAGCGTCACTGCCTAAGTCTTCTAGTCCTTGGTTGTAGTCTTGAATTGACAGACTTTAAACTAACAATGCCCTAAACGCTAAACGACTTACCACAGCCACAGCTTTGATTGGCATTGGGGTTGGTGAATTGGAATCCACCACCAATCATAGCATCGCTGTAATCCAGTACCAGACCGTAGAGATAAAGCAGACTTTTTGGATCACAGATTATTTTGAAGCCATCGTAGTCAAAGATTTCATCATTCTCCCGAATGTTACTAGGTTCTTCAAAATCCATCATGTAAGACAGTCCTGAACAGCCTCCCTGGCGAACACCAACTCGCAGGTAAAGGTCTTTTCCTTGACTTTGTTGCAGGGCTAAAACGTGCTTTAGAGCTTTGTCTGTCAGTTGAATACCTTTTTGCTGTGACTCAGTTACTTGTGCCATTGCTTACTTTTGACTCCTAATTTTGCTTGGTCTTAAGTTGTTGTGGATTTTCAAGAAAGATAATTATCAGGCTCTAACCCAAGATTTAGCTTAGAGTGTCTCATCAAACTAGATGCTTCACAGCTTATAGCTGAATCAGCTCTGCCAGTTCACAGTTTTGTTGTTTATCGATAATTCTCTAATTTGCGTGAAATGGGAATTATCGGGGGTTTAGATTTTAATTGTAACGAGTCTTTAGGCTACCATGCATTAATCATTCTACGTTATGGTTTAACCTTCCACCGTGACTAAGATACTGGCTAATCTCTTCTTCACTAACTCGGTAACCACAGTTAATAATCATCTTCTGTACTTGTTGGCTGCACTGCACCCCTTGCTCAGATATACCCAGACAGTTATAAACTGTCCTGAGTTGAGAGAATTCAGCCTTTTCATGGAACAAGCTCTCCCCCTCCCCAGGATGGGCGATTTCTTGCCAAAGTCTTAAGGCTTGTAAGTGATAGGCTAAGGCATGGGGGTAATTTCCCAAGTGGTAGTGAACCGCTCCGATATAATCCAAGCTTCTGGTGTTACGATGAAGTGATTTACTCAGTTCCTGACCAATCTCCAAAGCTTGATGATAGAAATCCAATGCCCGTAGTTCCTCACCTAGTCGGAAGTAAACTGTGCCAATCCTCTCAAGAGTAGTTAACTTCCGACTAGAGTAACCAGAGGATGTTTTTTTTTCGTGAATGCTTAGGGCTTGCTCCAAGACAGCTAGAGCTTGACGGTATCTTCCAAGCTGGGTATAAGCTTCCCCTATATTTTCCAGTGCTCTGCCTTCGCCCTCAACTGAATTGCCTAAGTTTTGAAAAATCTTCATGGCTTGGCGAAAGCATCTCAGAGCCAGCACTGGTTGATGCCAGCTATTGTGAATTTCCCCTAGGTGATTAAGGATTTTAGCAATTTCTGAATGATCTTGAGTTTTTTGGAAAATCCTCAATGCTTTTAGATAAACCTTAAATGCCTTATCATCCTGGTTAGTCTGGCAATAAGCCATTCCGAGATGATGAAGAATGACGCCTAAACTCTTGGGCGAACCAATATCATTGGCCATTTGTAAACTTTGCTTGAGACACTTGATTCCCCAGGCATACTCTCCCAAACGGCAATGAACTAACCCAATGCGTTTGAGAGTATCCACTTGACCAGCCAAATCTTCCTTAGTTTGACAAATTGCTAAGGTGTTTTGCAGTGTTTTGAGTATATTTTGTAACTGACTTTGGCGATACTTACGAGGTTGAGGCTGGACAGGGTCATCTCCTGCACTCTTGTTTTGGTGTTGCTCGACTTCCGTTTCAACTAGATTCTGAACCAGATGTGCCATAGTAATATTGCTCCCTGATGTAGATGGGGGGGATGATGGAGCCAAAGAAACTTGAGTAGCCCATCTCCCTTGCTCATTTTCAGCAGTTATGTCTCTGTTTTACCTCGGTTACCAGAGATAAGATTACTCACAACTTGCTGTATATTCCTAAATATATTTTTCAGTAAGTTAAGGAAATTATTGAGCTATTTATAAAAATTAACATCAGTAGCCTGTGCACACTAATCTGGAAAGACCTAGTTGCCGTCATACATACTACCTTCTTTCCCAATGTCCCCCTCAACAAGTTGCCGAGGATGCGCTTCTTGAAGCGAACTCACTCTCAAAATCTGTCCGGAGAAGCGTCATACCTACTCGAATAAGGAAGTAGTAGATGCACCCTGATCACCGCCCCCAGCTTTTACAGCTTGGGGGTTTCCTGATTTTTTAAGCTATTCCTCTGGTGTTCAGTTTTATGAGCAATAACCACTTATTTCCCCCGAAGAGTAGTAATTTCTTTAAGCCTCAGCTAACACAAATAAACTCAAGCCTCAGCTAACACAAATAAACTCCCGCACCTGCTCTAGATAAATCCCTGGAGCCTCCAACATCGGAAAGTGAGCTGTATCAGGAATTTCAACATACTTGACTTTTTGACTTAATTGTGATGCTCTACGTCCTAGTGCTGAAGGAATAATTTTGTCGTATTCACCAGAAACTAGCAGGGTTGGCACCTTTAACTGAGCAAACTTATTAGGCATTACCTCCGCCGCATACTTACTAACCGCAGTCAGCATTGTTCCCAAAGCTGCCTCATGATCTGCCATTAGGTAATCTGCCAAAAAATCCCGGCTCACTGCCCTAGGTAGGGGATGGTGCAAAAATCGCATCATGAACAGTGTACTGGCCAAGGGAATATTTAACAACCAACCGGGGCGGAACTTTACTACTAACTCACCAACTTTGTGAAAAGCGGTGAAGGATTTCTCGTCATAATCAAAAACACCGCTATTATTCAAAATTGCCTGCTCAACCCGCTCAGGATAACGATTGAGAAACATGGTAGCAGCAGATGCGCCTAGGGAGTGGGCATTGATATAGATACGACTAACTCCCAGGGTATCTAACAACACCGCTAAATCTTCAGCATAGTCCTCCATCTCATAGGTCAAGTTTGTCCCCTGTTGGGGTAATTTTGACCTACCAAACCCCTTTAGGTCATATAGGAGGCAGTCAAAGGTATTGGATAGAGCTTTAGCGGTACTTTCCCAGTAGCGAGACGAACCACACCAGCCATGGATAAATACCATCACAGGTTTATTTCCACAAGCTGTTGACTTCTTTACCCATTCATAGTAGTGTTCTACACCCCGAATTTGAATGTAAGGCATTTTTCGACCTTTGTCCTTTGTTAATTGAAAATCAACAATCAAAAATTAATAATCAACAATTAACAATCAACAATTAACAAGCAATAAATTTTATTTTGACCAATGACAAATGAAAAATTACTACTATGCTACTACTATGCTGATTCTGGCTTTGGCAATGAAGAAGGATGAACCAATAGTTCAGCAGTGGAGCGCTTCTCTACCATTTCCCTAGTGATTGTACAGCGAGTGACATCCTTACGAGAAGGCAACTCGTACATCACTTCCAGCATCAATTCTTCCACAATGCCCCTTAACGCCCTAGCACCAGTTTTACGACGGTAAGCTTCCTGGGCCAGCGCTCGAATTGCATCTGGCATAAACTCCAAGTTAACATTGTCCATCTTCAACAGCTTCATATACTGTTTGACCAGTGCATTCTTGGGTTCTGTCAAAATTGCCATCAGGGCTTCCTCATCCAGGGGTTCAATGACCGCTACCATTGGTATGCGACCAATGAACTCAGGAATCATGCCGAATTTCACCAAGTCATCTGGCTGCAAGTGTCGCAGAATATCTGCTGTGCGCTTTTCCTTCGACTGATTCTCTCCAGGCTGAATAAATCCCATGGAACGCTTGCCTAGGCGTTGCTCAACCACCTTATCCAAACCAACAAACGCACCACCGCAAATAAACAGAATATTGCTGGTGTCAATCTGAATGCAGTCTTGATAAGGATGTTTGCGTCCACCTTGAGGCGGGACATTAGCAATTGTTCCTTCTAGCATTTTCAGTAATGCTTGCTGGACTCCTTCCCCAGAAACATCCCTGGTAATGGAGGGATTTTCACTCTTGCGGGCTACCTTATCGATTTCATCGATATAGATAATCCCTCGCTGGGCTTCCTCCACATCCAGATCTGCCACTTGCAATAGTCGCAGTAAGATGTTTTCTACATCTTCGCCAACATAACCAGCTTCTGTCAGGGTTGTGGCATCTGCCACAGCAAAAGGCACATCTAATATTTTGGCTAAGGTTTGGGCGAGTAATGTTTTACCACAACCAGTAGGACCAATTAGAAGAATGTTGGACTTTTGTAGCTCTATGCCATCATCGATTATTCCCTGACCCTGACCCTGAGCTTTAGATTGGAGCAAGCTTAGGCGCTTGTAGTGGTTGTACACAGCAACTGACAGAACTTTTTTGGCTTCCTCCTGACCAATCACATGGTCATCTAGATACCGTTTAATTTCCCTGGGTTTGGGAATCTGATTCATGGAAATGCGGTTGGCACGGGGACGACGTTTCTTGGCAGGTTCTGGTCGAGGAGCAGGCTGGGGAGCAGGCGCACCGGAATCAAGTAACTCCTCATCTAAAATTTCATTACATAAATCAACACACTCATCACAAATATAGACTCCGGGGCCAGCAATTAATTTGCGTACTTGCTCTTGAGACTTACCGCAGAAGGAACATTTTAGATGGGAGTCGTATTTAGACATAAGAAGCCTCTTTCTAGATAGAAGCGACAGCTGCTTCCTGGTTAGGAAGATTCTGCCGGGAGATCACCTGGTCAATTAAACCATAGTCTTTAGCTTCCGCCGCTGACATGAAAAAGTCGCGTTCGGTATCTTCGGCAATTTGCTCCACCGGTTGACCGGTGTGATTAGCCAGTAATTGGTTAAGGGTTTGCTTGTGGTATAGAATTTCCCTAGCTTGGATTTCTATATCCACCGCTTGTCCCTGAGCACCGCCTAGGGGCTGGTGAATCATAATCCGAGAATTGGGCAATGCCATCCGTTTACCAGCAGCTCCCCCTGCTAGGAGAAATGCGCCCATACTAGCAGCTAAGCCATAGCAGATGGTAACCACATCAGGGCGCACTTGCTGCATCGTATCATATATTGCCATCCCTGCAGTTACCGAGCCACCTGGGGAGTTGATATACAATTGGATATCCTTTTCCTCGTCTTCAGCTTCTAGGTATAACAGCTGGGCAACAATTGAGTCAGCTACCACATCATCGACCTGGGTTCCCAAAAAGACAATGCGTTCTCGCAGCAGCCGCGAATAAATGTCAAATGCTCGTTCTCCCATTCCAGACTGCTCTACCACCATTGGTACAACAGTACTACTGGAGGTGATTTGGTATTGGTCTAGAGAACTTAAGCTGGTGATTGAGGAATGAGGGGACACAGATTGCAGCATAGGATACAACTCGTCAAGACCTCTCGATTTATTAATAAAGGTGCTATCTAACAAGGGCACGAATAGGCATAAAGTCAAAGTCTCTATAGAAACTATTATGCCTTAACTGTTTGCTTGTTGGTGCAAGAGTTTACGGTTAGAGAGTTGAGGCTTATCTACAAGCCTAAGCTGTTGAGCTAAGGTGTGTTTATTCTAAGCAATCTAAGCTGAGCCTTGGGTTTCAGCCTCAGAATTATGAAAGTTAAATCCGCAACAGCTTAGCCACTCACTACCACTTCCCCTGGGCAAATCACCAACAAGGCCAACTCTAGGATTTACTCAGAAACTGGTTCAGCTGGTACTTCAATGGTCTGGGAAGCCGCATCGGTTGTTTCTAGTTCGGTTACTGTAACGGCCGTGTCTTCTGCTTCAGTTTCTTCTTCTTCGGTGATGGTTCCTTTGGGAACCAGCTCTATAGTACCGTGATCTTCTAACCATTTAATGGCTTTGAGTTTGAGCAAATCGGACTCGACGAATTCCCTCAGCCGATCCGGATCTACCTCTTGACCAGCCAACTCCTTCATCAATTCTTTACTTTTCGCTTCTATTTCCGACTCTTCAACGGTTAGGGATTCACGTGTAGCTATTTCCTTAAGGGCTAGGGATTGTCGGAGGCTTTGGATGGCATCAGGACGTGATCTTTCTCGCAGCTGTGGTAGATTCTCTTCGGTAAACAGCCTTTTGACATCCATTCCCAACTGTTGCATCTGGATCGCTGTTTGGGTCAAAATTGTTTGGAGTTCCTGGTCAATTAGCGTTTCAGGCAATTCAACTTCAACCTTTTCCAGGAGAGCGTTGATTAAAGCCTCCTCCTTGCTGGCTTGCGTTTCTTGATCAGCTTTTTCCTGAAACTCCTGCTGTAAATATTCCCGTAACTCTGCCAAGGTTTCTTGATCACTAACTTCTTGAGCGAAGTCGTCATCTAACTCTGGCAGCTCTTTTTCCTTGATTTCTTTTAGGGTGATGCTAAAGACCGACGACTTGCCAGCTAAATCTTCTAGGGGGTAATCTTCAGGAAACGTTACTGGTACTTCTTTATTCTGATCAGGATTCATACCAACGATGCCTTGAAGAATGTCCTCTAGGAACTTGCCTTCCCCAAGTTCAATTTCAAAATCCTTAGCCTCACCGTTAGGTATTACTGAGCCTTCATCCTCTTCGCTATCACCAGTAAATCGACCGACATAATCCACCACGACCACATCTCCCATCTGAGCTGGGCGTGATTCCACTGGTACTAGGGTAGCCTGCTCAACACGCCGTTCTTCGAGAAAATTCTCGACGGCATCCGGTTCAACCTTAGTTTCCTCAGCTGTCACACTTAAGCCATTGTATTCCCCTAAATTAACCAATGGTGGCACATCGACCGATGCGGTGAAGGTTAGGGGTTCCCCTGGTTTGAACTGGCTGAGCAAATCTTCTAAGGTAGAGGTTAAATTATAGTTCCCTAGTGCCTCAATTTGGGCTTGCTCAATCGCCTGCTTTAGACTACTGTCTAGCAACTCTTCGATGGCAGCAGCTTTTACCTGTTGGGCACCAAGACGTTGTAGCAAAACCTGACGGGGTACCTTACCTTGGCGAAACCCAGGAATTTTGACGGTGCGGGAAAGGTTCTGTAAAACCTTTTCATAGGCTTGTTTGGTCGTTTCAGCCGGAATTTCAATTTTCAGACCAACCTGGCTAGCGGGAAGTTTTTCCTGAGTTACTTTCATTGACGCTTGGGTGTGAAGAGTTAATTGTTTAATGAGTCGGGACAGTGGATAATCAACCAGGCTGAATCAAAGATTCGACCTGGGGACTCCTATATTACTTTAGGTGTTGCCTGCTTCGACCAACAAAATTCACCAAAAAGATTTACATTGTTTCAGCCAAGGTATTTATCCACATGCACTAGTTGCCCTAGCCGACGCGCCATCAGGGGGTTTGGCAACAAAGTCGCTAGCCACGAATTTCTCAAGGGGTTTGAGTCAAAACGCCGATCTCCAAAGGAGTAGAGGTGAACATTAACCGTTATCGAGTATCGATACAGATGGACAACCTCTACTTCGGATTGAACTAGACGGGAGAATCCAAAGCAATTATGGTATGCTGATCCTAACAACCAGTAAAGCGTGAAGCACATCTACCAGTTCCTTTACGGCAGTAGACAGAACTATCTATAGGTGGTTACTACAGCCTTTAAGCCAGCTCTTAGTCGATCAGAGCTTTTTAAGTGTACCTAACACGCCAGTCGATGACTCTGGCCCGGGCTAAATAGGGCAGTGTGAGCGATTACACTCGCGCTAATTGATAAGTTTATTATTTATGTGGTAATTCCAGGCATTTTATTAAGACGCCAAGGGAAGATAGGGAACAGGGTAAGGCCAAGAATCAATAAGGAGGCATTATTATCAACAATATTGAGACAAAAGTGCAATAGTACTGAGAATCAAGGCTTATTATGGTCATAACCCTTGGGCCATATCACATTTTGGATCAATTTTTATTTCGCTTACCCTGCTATAGCGAACCGTTATCAGAGGTTAAATACCTAGTAAGGGAAAAAAAATTTAGATACTCTTAAAGAATGCACTGATGAAATTATCAAAATATTTACTATGTTGAATTGAATGAGTGGAGGAAAGTCATTTGTCTAGTCAAGTTCGCGTTGCCATCTTAGGCGCAACGGGTGCCGTAGGTGAAGAACTACGGTTACTCTTGCAAAGCCGAAACTTCCCACTGGCTGACCTTAAGCTGTTAGCCTCACCCCGCTCTGCTGGTCGTGTCATCCCCTTTCAGGGAGAAAAGTTACCAGTGGAAGCGGTGGGAGAGCACTCTTTTGATAAGGTAGATTTGGTCTTAGCATCAGCTGGGGGGGCAACGTCGAAAGCTTGGGCGGCTATTGCTGTAAAAAGTGGTGCAGTGGTCATTGATAACTCCAGTGCCTTTCGGATGGATCCACAAGTGCCTCTAGTGATTCCGGAAATCAATCCAGAGGCAGCAGCAAATCATCAAGGAATTATTGCGAATCCCAATTGCACTACGATTTTAATGGGTATGGCAGTATGGCCATTACATCAGGTACAGCCAGTAAAACGCATAGTGGTAGCTACTTATCAATCCGCTAGTGGTGCTGGAATGAAAGCAATGGAAGAATTAAAATTACAGACTCAGGCAATTTTGGAAGGAGGAACGCCACCAACAGAAAGCTTTCCTTATCCCCTGGCATTTAACTTGTTCCCCCACAACTCCCCTTTAAATGAGCAGGGGTACTGTCAGGAAGAAATGAAGATGGTCAATGAAACCCGCAAAATATTTAATGCTCCACAGTTAAAAATTAGTGCTACCTGTGTACGGGTTCCCGTACTGCGTGCTCACTCAGAAGCAGTTAACTTAGAATTCGACCAACCCATGCCAGTGGCTCAGGCAAGAGAAATATTAGCCACTGCCCCTGGAGTAAAACTAGTAGAAGATTGGCAGGCGAACTACTTCCCTATGCCTATTGATGCGTCCGGTAATGACGAAGTACTAGTGGGTAGGATTCGACAAGACCTTTCTCACCCTTGTGGTCTAGAAATTTGGTTGAGTGGAGACCAGATTCGTAAGGGTGCTGCCTTGAATGCAGTGCAAATTGCTGAGTTATTGGTAGCCAAAAATTGGCTAAAGTCCTTAGTCCCTAGTTCTTAGTCCTTTGTCGGGTTTTGTCAAAAGTCCTTTGTCGCTCGCAAAAAGTATTCTGGCACAGAAGCTACACCAATGACTAATGAATAATGACTAATGAATAATGACCAATGACCAATGACCAATAATTAATGAGGAGTTAGAAAAGGGTGGTCAATTTTGGACGTGTGCTAACGGCGATGATTACGCCGTTTAGGGAAGATAGCAGCGTCAATTATGCTGTGGCAGAGCACTTAGCAGCTCATTTGGTTGACAATGGGACAGATACTTTGGTCGTATGTGGTACGACTGGGGAATCTCCTACCCTTACCTGGGATGAAGAGTACCAGCTATTCCAAGTAGTCCAAAAAGCAGTTGCAGGTAAAGCCAAGGTAATTGTTGGAACGGGTTCAAATTCTACAGAAGAAGCGATCGCTGCTACTGAAAAAGCTGCTAAACTAGGGTTAGATGGATCATTACAAGTTGTACCGTATTACAATAAACCGCCACAGTCAGGACTATACCAACATTTCCAAGCGATCGCAAAATCGAGTCCTGACTTTCCCCTGATGCTCTACAATGTACCGGGTCGCACAGGACAAAATCTCCAACCGGAGACGATTGCTCGTTTAGCCCAAATTCCTAATATCGTAGCTCTCAAAGAGGCTAGTAGCGACTTTGAACAGACTAGTCAAATTAGGCGTTTAACCCCACCAGATTTTGCCATCTATTCTGGCGATGACTCCTTTACCCTAGCCACCCTGGCACTAGGAGGAGCAGGTGTAGTTAGTGTAGCCAGTCATCTGGTTGGCTCCCAAATCCAACAGATGATTCAAGCTTTTGAGGAGGGTAAAACTACCGAGGCTACTCAAATTCACCTCAAGCTTTTTCCCTTATTTAAAGTACTCTTTTGTACTACCAATCCTATCCCGATCAAAACAGCACTAGAACTTCAAGGTTGGCAGGTGGGTAGTTTTCGCTCACCCCTGTGCGAACTACCCTCTGAATTAAAATCCCGTTTAAAGGAGGTTCTAATTGAGCTGGATTTAATTTAAATCAGTACTCATTTTTTGGTAACAATTACCTTTGATCAGATCTATCTTCGCTTTGTAAGGGAGGAAAGATGAATGACTGCTTAGCGAAGACTATGTTAGGGATTGCGAGGGAGATTAGTTAGCTATAAAGGGTTGATTGAATTTTGGCTTCCTTTATCCCTAATTTTTTACTATTTTTTTATTTTATATTATTTTATTTCCTATTATTTTCACGTTTATTTGCTAATAATGATTTTAGCATAAAAAGCTATACATCATTGCTTTATATGTGTAATTTATATCTATATTAAAAAGGTAATTGGTATCACTTTTATCAAATTTTTACTATCAAAAACCCCCCGAGGATTAAAATGACTAAGCAAACATCTAAACCAGCTTTAAAAATTATTCCCCTAGGCGGACTCCATGAAATTGGCAAGAACACTTGTGTTTTTGAATTCAATGACGAAATCCTGCTCTTAGATGCTGGGATTGGCTTTCCTAATGATGAGATGCATGGAATTAATATCGTCCTCCCCGATATGACCTATTTACGGGAAAATCGTCACAAAATCAAGGGCATGATTGTCACTCACGGTCATGAAGACCATATTGGTGGCATTCCCTATCATTTAAAGCAGTTTGATATTCCCGTGATTTATGGACCCCGCTTAGCCATGGCATTACTTCAAGGCAAGCTAGAAGAAGCTGGTGTAGCTGATCACACGGAATTGAAACCTGTAATGCCCCGTGAAACGGTACATATCGGTTCTTCATTCCTTGTAGAATTTATTCGCAACACTCACTCAATTGCTGATAGCTTTACCATTGCCATTCATACGCCAGTGGGTGTGATTATCCATACAGGTGATTTCAAAGTTGACCATACCCCTGTCGATGGAGAATTCTTCGATTTCCAAACACTAGCGGAACATGGGGAAAAAGGGGTCTTGTGCTTGATGAGTGACTCGACTAACGCCGAAGTTCCCGGACATACTCCATCTGAACGTTCGGTTTATCCGAATCTAGAACGGGCCATTGCCCAAGCACCAGGACGAGTCCTAGTGACTACCTTTGCCTCCTCAGTTCACCGGATAAGTATAGTCCTGGATATCGCCCAAAAACAAAACCGGAAGGTGGCAATTGTGGGTCGTTCCATGCTGAATGTGATTGCCCACGCTCGTAGCCTGGGTTACATTAAATGCCCAGATAACTTGTTTGAGCCGTTAAAAGCAATTAAAAATATAGCGCCAGAAAAAATCCTGATTCTGACAACGGGTTCTCAAGGGGAACCGCTAGCCGCAATGACTCGGATTTCTAAAGGGGAACACCGGGAAATTCAAATCCAAGCAGGGGACACAGTTGTCTTCTCTGCCAACCCCATTCCTGGTAATACGATTGCGGTGGTGAATACCATTGATCGGTTAATGAAGCTGGGAGCCAATGTAGTGTATGGTCGTAAGCATGGCATTCATGTTTCTGGTCACGGTGCTCAGGAAGACCATAAACTGATGTTGGCTCTAACACGACCAAAATTCTTTATGCCGGTGCATGGTGAACATCGGATGCTAGTTAAACATGCCTTGATGGCTCATAGTATGGGTATCCCTGTGGAAAATACTGTGATTACCGACAATGGGGATGTAGTGGAGTTATCTGAGGACAGCATTAGTATTACAGGTAATGTCCCCTCAGGTATTGAACTGGTAGACCGCACTGGTATTGTTCATGACAATGTTATGAAAGAACGTCAGCAGTTGGCTGGAGATGGAGTAGTGACTGTAGCTGCAGCAATCAGTTGGGATGGCAAACTCCTTGCCAAGCCAGAAATTCATCTGCGGGGTGTGGTCTCACCGTTAGAAACATCCCTCCTGCAACAGTTGGTGATCAAAAGAATTGAACGGACATTAAGCGATCGCTGGTCAGATTTTGATAAATCCTTGACAGGGAAACCGACGGAAATTGATTGGGAAGGCTTGCAAAAGCAAATTCAAGCTGACCTCCAGCGTTTAGCTCGCCGGGAACTCAGAAGTCGTCCGCTGTTGGTGTTCTTGCTGCAAACCCCAGAGGAACCACCAGTTAAGGTCACAGGTACACGACGTCGGCGCTCTACTGCCAAGGTGGCATCATAAGCAGAAGGGTGAAGGTTCGCCCTTGGCGTCCTTTTTGCCTTATTTTCGTTCTTAATTCCCAAAAAGACTGACTTCAACACTCAGGAAACAACTCAATGTTGAAGTCAGTCTTTTTTTTTATGACATTAGAGTCACTGATGAGTTATTCTAATCAGTGTGATGAGTTATTCTAATCAGTGTGATTACTCAATCCCTATTGCCAAATTGCCAAAGTTCCGTAAGACTGACCAAGCTTGGTCATTAAGGATCTTGGCAGCATATCAGTAGATGCAGTTAATTACACAGATCAGCTAGTTTCACAGATAAGCTGGTACACACTAAACTGATCTATTGGAATTGATCACAGCTTGTTGGCAGTTGATGCTTAACCCTTAACAGTCAACTATGCTTTAAGCGCGCTACTGGAAAAGCTGCGCTTGCCAGTTATCAACTCTGATGCCCCTGTAGCGAAGGAGCTGAGGCTGGATTACTAAACCAAAAGCTCAGTTTATGTCCCTCGGAACTATCGCGCACCAATGGCTGCAATTGAGTAGCGTAAATGGGTATTAGCTTACCTGGTTTACACTAACTGCTATCTATAGGATTTTTCCAGGATTTTTCCTGACCTAGCCATGTTTGTGTCGATTGACTATATATATTTAATTCGATTTTAAGATCAGCTGCTGATTTCCAGCGGCGAAGAGACCCTATTCCAATAGTGATAGGGTAAGGACAAAAAAAAGGCGGTATGCCTGTAATAACCACCAATATCGGCTCTCCTCAGGCAGAGGGGGGGGTGTTATCTTGCTCTGGCAAGATATACATAAAAATGATCCTCTGTCAATCCGGTATGAGAAAGATATCTTGTGTAGTTATATTACAGGCGACTGGATTACCGCCTACTAGTAGTATCACAGGTAAAAGACATGAGTGTATCTGATTATACAATAAGTAAGCTAATCATTACAAGCCGGGTTTGGATTAACCCAGGAACAGATTCCTCCAAGGTTACAATTCCTGCCTTACCCGGCAAGACCAGGAAGACTTTTGATCTGCTGGAGTCATTACGGCAGTGGCTGAACCAAATTGAGGTTGATAACCCCAAATTAGCCCACCGTCTCTGCCGACTAATTCCAGCCCAGTGTCCTTTTGAACGGCAGATTAAACTGTTCAATCGCACTCTACTTCGGATTCCACCATTGTGTAAACTCAATCCTGTCTATGATGAAGTGGTAGCCCTGCGCTTCCGAGCACTGTCTTATCTGGCGGATGAATGTGGTGAAGATATCACCTGTTACTGCTAAAATTCCGAAACGAGAATTTTAGCTGCGGGCGTCGGGAAACCGTGCCTATTAGAAAACATCATGGCCATTATTGCCCTAAAAGCCTGGTATCTCCAGAAATACGAACCCATCAAAGAATTGGAGAAACGCCACCATGACCTGCGTTTGAGCAAAAATAGTTTGCTTAAGTCAGGCTTAAGAGCAGATTTTTTGGATGATAGCCAGGATGTGAAAAACTCTGAATGGTTTAAGCGCTACCTAGCAGGGGAAACGGTGGAGTTCTACATAGAAGGTAGTGGGGGCTATGCCATTTCCAATATTGACTTGATTTCTCACGAGATTTACTTCACGAAGCGAGAGGTAATGGCACAACTGTCGCCAATAATCTTTGTGAGTTACCAGACTGAATACAGTGCCTCTAGTGAGGCTTTGCGTAGCACCCTGTCAGATACCCTAGACACCTTTAATCAGCGATCGCGTTTACCCCTAACCCTAGAAGAATCCCGACGCCCAATTGGTCAACCAATGCGCCTGGGGAGTACCCAGATGCGTAAAATCCGCAAAAGTCTGGTATTCATTGCTGATGGCACCCCGGTGGCTGGTCTAGCAACGGAAAACAAACCGTTACTGATCCCTAGTCCCTATGTTTGTGTGGAAATCGGCTATGCTTTAACGGCTAAGCCGACGGAACAGATTTTGCTGGTGAAAATGGAGCGACCAGATTTACCAGGACAGTTTCCTTTTGATCTGCCTAGCTACCAGCAGCTGATTTGGCAAAATCCACAGGAACTGCGCCAAATGTTGCCAACGGTGATGGAAAATTTGCTGAAACGGTTTAATTTATCAATCTAAGTAATCTGTAAATCTCAAGCAAGACTGGTGGATAAAGGACAAAGGAGGTGTAAGGGGATTTGGTGTATTGGGAATCCCTTTGAACTTGGAGCAATGACTTTTTGCCTTCCCCTTCAAGGTCGCTGATAATAGTTGGGATGGATTAAGGAGAATTTTCGATGCCAAGAACCCCAGACGAGTACGCTGTTCACATTCTTTTGTCAAGTGGTCACCGGGAAGAAGTACGGTTTGCCACAATTAAAGAGTTTCAAAAGTGGTATAGTGGCGAACTTATCCCAAAATCTAACTCTGAAGACTTCATTAGCGTACCCATTAAAAATGTTCAAGGGGAGTACATGGTAGTACGTCCTGCTCGGATCGCTGCTATCCGGGTGGAACCTATTTTCTCTGGTAGCGTCGAACGTTTTTAATGCAGCTTGACTGCTTTGACTCGGCAATAGCTGGTGATTGAATTCTTGGCAAGTATGAGAAAAACTCTAACTAGGATTTCCCTGACCATAGGAATAGCCATCCTACCGATTAGTGGTGCTGCAGTTGCTAGTGTTCCGCTGCAAGCGGTTCAACTAGAGACTGTTCAGTTCAATCAGGATCCATTGGGTTTAGATGAACAGCTTTGGAAGCGTCCTGGTGGTAAGTCAGGGGACTGGCGAGTGATGTTGAGGGCGATAGACAATAGCTTGCGTTATCTGAAAACCCCTAGTGCGGCTAAGGCTTACCAAAACTATTCCGTACCAGGAGTAACTCGCGATCGCGTCCGCCGTTCTCTAGTCCGTTTCCGCCAACTCCTGATCAAGTCCCCTACTCCTAAAGCGCTGCAAGCAGCCATCCAACAAGAGTTTGTCTTTTACAAGAGTGTGGGGAAGGACAATCAGGGAACTGTTGGGTTCACGGGTTATTTTGAGCCAGTGTATGCTGGGAGTCGCACACCTAGTGCTGAGTATCGCTATCCCCTTTACCGACTACCTTCTGATTTCCAACGTTGGCAAAAACCTCACCCAACCCGTGCGGCATTGGAAGGATGGGATGGTTTAGGGAAAAATAGCCCACTACGAGGGAAAGAACTAGTTTGGTTACGCGATCGCTTAGAGGCGTTTTTGGTTCACGTTCAGGGTTCAGCGCGAGTTAGAATGCCGGATGGCACCTTGATGAGCGTGGGCTATGCCGGTAAGACGAGTCATCCCTACACTAGTATCGGGGGACAACTGGTTAACGATGGCAAGATGGAGCTAGAAGGGCTAACCCTGCCTGCGGTGATCGATTATTTCCGCACTTCACCGACGGAACTGAGTCAATATTTACCCCGCAATAAAAGTTTTGTGTTCTTTCGGGAAACCAGGGGGGCACCTGCTACCGGTAGTCTTGGTTTGCCAGTAATGGCTGAGCGCTCGATTGCTACCGATAAATCTATCATGCCTCCAGGAGCCTTGGCCCTTATCCAGACTAGTATCCCTTATCCCAATGCTGTAGGTCAGTTGGAATCTAGGCTAGTCAGTCGCTATGTGTTGGATCAGGATACTGGTAGTGCGATTAAAGGGCCGGGTCGAGTGGATATATTTATGGGTACTGGTAAATTAGCAGGTAATCGGGCAGGGCTGATTAATGATACGGGAGAGTTATACTATTTGTTGCTGAAAAATTAAGACCTCAAAATAGGCGTCAAGCTTTACCTATAAACTTTAATTATAAAACTATACATAAAACTATACATAAAATTATAAATAAAACTATATTCGAAAACACACCTGATCACCTACATTACCCGTTGAAACTGAGAAGAAAGGCTAAAAAAACGAGGTAGGTCAATATGAGTCGTTTTCAAGGGTCAAACCAAAATTATTTCAGTCAGCTTGATGTGGTTGCTGTGATGTTTTTCAGTTCTTTTGTACTTGGCTTTATTCCTATTAATATTGGTTTTAACCAAAACTTACCAGTTAATGAAGATTTTGTCAATCCAACAGAAGTAGAACTTTGGGGGGTTGAACTTTCCCCCGGCTTAAAGCACGGGGGCAGCCCGTTAACCTAATTTCCCTTATCAATCTCCCACAGTGGCAATTGTTGAATTGGGTCTAACTGGACATTCTTTAACCCTGACTGGGCAAAAGCATATTCCTTTGGTTGCCATAAGGGTATTAAGGGTACATCCTTTGCTAACAGTTCTTGGATCTCAGCAAAAATCTGCTTTCGAGCGGCTGGATCTGATTCCTGACGCTGTTGCTGAATCAGTTTATTGATGCGATCGCTATAGTAAAAGGATCCTTGAGAACGACTGGCTCCGGCTTCACACCCTTTCCCTTCCGAACCTTTAGTACAACTGACTAAGGGCTGAATAAAGTTATCGGGGTCAGAAAAGTCAGGATACCAATCGACTAAAGCACTCTGATAAACTCCCTTACCTAGATTGCCAAAGAAATTCGCTGACTCCACAGTTTGGGGCTGGATTTCCACAATTCCCCCAAGTTCCTGGGCAGCATATTCTTTCAGAAGACTCGCAAGTTGTTGCCGGGTTGCTGAACCTGAGGAATACCAAATTTCTAATGTCAACGGATTGTCTTTAGTAAATCCCGCTTTGGCTAGCAGTTCTTTGGCTTTGGCAATATTACCGTCACCGTAGGCGTCTTTAAAGGTGGGCTTGGAGACATCAAAGCTAGTGGGAATGATACTAAAGGCTGGTGCAGCTTGGTTTCTTAGCACCCGGTCGTTGATCAGTTTACGATTAACAATCGCAGCGATCGCTTGTCTGACTTCTGGTTTATCCAAGGGTGCCATCTGAGTATTGAGCACCATGTAGTTAATATTATTGCTGGGAGATTCTATGACTTGCCAACCACCAGAAGCTGCTCCTTTTTGCAAACTGAGGATTTGATCGGGATCTAAACTTTGATAACCAATGTCTACAGCACCGGTCTTGATGGAATTGAATAAATTAGCCGAATTGGTGAGGATTTGAACGTTTAATCCCTGATTGGGGGGTTTTTTACCCCAATATTCTTCAAACACATCTAGGCGAATCCCATTAGGACTAAACTTGACTAGCTTATAAGGACCAGTGCCTACAAATTTGGTCGGTTCAAATTTACCACTACCAATTTCATAGGCATTGGGGGAAACAGCACAGGTTCCAGAAAAAGCTAACAGTGCTGGAAAGGCAGCGAAGGGATTTTTGATTTTAATCGTCAGTTCGTACTCTCCAGAGGGTTCAATCGAATCTACCAAACCTTCCAGTAGAGAAGAGGGCTTGCCACCATTTTCGATAAACCGACGCAAGGAAAATGCCATGGCTTCAGCGTTAAATGGGGTGTTATCATGAAAGACTACACCTTGGCGTAGGGGAATGGTATAAGTTAAGCCATCCTTGCTGATGGTAGGCATAGCAGTTGCCAGTTGTGGCACTAATTCTGAGGTACCCAGCTTGTAGGTATAAAGGCGATCGCCTAAGCTGTAATGGATGTTACTAGCTGCTAGTTCGTAGGCATCGGCTGGATCGAGGGTTCTCGGTTTTAGGGTAGTACCGATGGTGAGTCTATTACTGTTACTGGTGATGGAGGAACCTGTCTGTTGATTGCTCGGAGAACCACCACAACTAATAATTAGGAAACAGCTACAGAGGAATAAAGCTAGGAATTTGGTAGTTGACCAGTGTTTGCGGGATAGGGTAAACCAGTTCATGCTTTGGTAATTGTGATTAGCGACGAGTAATTTCTTATCGTAGCTATCTTATAACCAATTTCAAAAAATCTAGCGTTGTAGAATACAGCGATGATTGATCTAGAGGGGGGTTCTTCCGTAATTAGTATGCTAATTTAGCCTAAAAAATAAACTATCAAAATATCAAAGCTATATAACGTAGTAGGTTTATTTAATTTAACTTATTATTTTAGCAGAAAATGTACCGAATAGCCATATTATTTAATCCTCAATCCTAAGCAGTCAAACACAAGCTGATAGCTGTTCGCGTAGCGTGCGCGTAGCGCATTACCTAAGAGCTTACCTAATACCTGAGAGCTTACCTAATTTGTGAATAATTGTTACAAAAAAACCTACTTTAGTATAAAAACACCCAGCTTAACCTGAATAACTAATTAGATCCCATAACTCCTAGCTAACTACCGTTGGATGAAAACACTTCCCCACTTACTACACTCAGCACTCAGCACTCAGCACTCAGCACTCAGCACTATTGTCAAATCGGGATTAAATGGGAATATAAAACACAGATATAGCGATATGTGGCAACCCAACATAAAACATCTTACCCCAGAGCAAGAGACTTTAATTTCATTTTATCAAGAAAAATGGCACAACTTATCTTTTTTAACTGGAGTTATTGATCGTCACGAAGCAACACTAGCCATAAACGCTGCCTATACAGCCATTGGCAAACCAGTACCAGATATTGTTTTTTGTGATAGCCCTTACGGTTTTTTTAAAATTATCCTGAACCAACTCCAGCAACACATTGACAGCCAACTAGAGAGTAAACTCCAGCCACGACTAGAGAGTCAATTAATCAGTCAACTACGGCAACATCTCAACACCCAACTCGGCAAAGAACTCCAACAAGAGCTACTCTACCAACTCGGGCAAAAGCTTAACATTAAACGGATTAGCCGTCAACTTGAAGAGAAACTGTGGCAACCCTTGGACACTTCCATGGGAACCCAACTACACAGGCAATTGCAAAACCAATTGTTATATGAACTAGATACCTCAACAGTTAGTCAACAGCGAATTCGACTGGGCTTGCAAGTACTTGAACAACTTGGGACTGAATTGAGACTATTCATGTCACCCTTATACTGGAGTATTTACAGTAGTCGGTTTGACTTTTATATTTCCGTCTTAAATTGCCCTCACCATCAAACCACATGGCAAATATTCCAATCCCTAGCCAAACACTGTAGTTGGATGTTCCCATTTGAAAACATCTGCTTCGTTTGCGATCGCCCAACCAAGCTCTCCTTTGACACTCAACACCGCCTTCATAGAGAAGGACAGCCAGCCATGGAGTTTGCCGATGGATTCAGCTTATACTCTTATCATGGCGTGAAATTACCAGAAAAATACGGTAAAGTCAACCCCAAGCAGTGGCAAGCTGGGTGGCTTTTAGAAGAACCCAACGCTGAACTTAGGCGAGTCCTGATTGAGGGGATTGGTTACGCCCGAATTTGCCAAGACCTAGAAGCACAGCGATTAGATTCCTGGGAAGAATACACCCTATTAAAAATTAATAACGATATCGATATCGAGCCAATTTTTCTACTCAAGATGACTTGTCCTAGCACCAACTTTGTTCACATTATGCGAGTGCCGCCTCATGTAGAATCAGCCCGTGAGGCAATTCGCTGGGTAAATTGGAATACTGATCCAGAGGAATTTTTAGTCCAGACTTGAGTCCAACTCAGGTTAATATCAAGTGGTTAATACCAAAGTTGCCTTCAAACATAGCACCATTCCCATCACCAGGGATAAGAGGGAGCAGGACTTACGGAACGACTCTAAGGGACTCTAGCTGTAGGGTGCCTTAATAACGCAGCCTACAACATCAGCGCGTTTGTTGCCCAGTTTGGCGTAAGTCTTGAACTTGCACAAATGGTGCAACTGTTTTGTGGTTGAAGGGTGACCTTCAACCTACCCAACAAGGGACGCCTGGGCAAGAACAACCTTCAACCTTGAAAATGTATATGGGAGTCAGGATTGTTTTAGTAGAACCCGCTGGTCCATTGAATGTGGGTTCTGTAGCACGAGTGATGAAAAATATGGGGTTATCGCAGCTCGTGCTAGTGAATCCTCAGTGTGACCATCTCAGCCAAGACGCACAGCAGATGGCAGTGCACGGGGTAGATATCTTAGAAAAAGCCCAAGTCGTAGCAACCATACCAGATGGCTTAGTCGGGTGTCAAAGAGCGATCGCAACCACCGCTCGTAGCCGCGCCATCCCCACTACTCTCGAACATCCCAGAACCGCCTTACCCTGGTTATTGTCAGCTGGCGTAACCTCTGCCCTGATTTTTGGGCCTGAATCTAGGGGATTGAGCAATGATGAACTCAATCATGCTCAGCGGTTTGTCCGGATTCCCACTAGTTCCACCTATCCAGTCTTAAACCTAGCCCAAGCCGTAACAGTGTGCTGTTATGAACTTTATCAATATCAACTTTATCAAAGTACACACCAGCCATCACCCGTCCCAAGTCAACCCTTATCCCCCGCTCCCCCCTACCAAGATTCTGCTCCTTTGGACCTGATAGAACGCTACTCTAACCATCTAGAAGCCCTACTATTGAAAATTGGTTATCTTTACCCCCATACCAAAGCAGCACGGATGGAAAAGCTGCGACGTCTATTAAACCGAGCAACCCCCACCACAGAAGAGATCAACATGCTCAGAGGAATGGTCCGCCAGGTAGAATGGGCGCTACAATTTTTGCCAAAGTCTGGGGTAGATGATCCATCAAAACCAAACCAGTCCTAAAATAGGCTTGCATAGGTTCTATTGGAGGTGTGATAGATGGGCGCTTCAACTGTTGATACTAGATCAAAACTCTGTAATCGGAAGACTCAAGAAAAACTGAAAGGGAACCTTGATAGCGCTACATTCATTAAAGTTCTCTCCCTTATGATTAGACCATACTCAGAAAATTCCGAGAACTAGCAGATTGTTTCGGGTTTTATGTATCTGGTAAACCTCAGCCTAAGATTCAGCAGTGGAAAAACAACAGAAACCAACCTCCTCCCGCCGCCGCCCGCGTCGCCACGTTAGCAAACAGCCACAAACTAAGGACATTAAACCCTCCAAATCCCAACCAAAACAGAAAGCGCGCCGCCAAAGCTCATCCGCAAAATCACATAAATCTCGGTCAACCCCGCCACCTACCCCCCGTACCCGTGCTCGTCTATCCCGTTCACCAAACCCTTCTACAATTCGCTCCAGTCAATCCCAACTGAGGGTAGCATACCGAACACCCCATTTACCAAACCTTCGTAGAAGAGTCAATCCCTTTGCCACACCAGCGTCCTCATCCTTGCCCACCATAACCAATGCTCGTAATCCAATTCGGCAACGTCCTCAGCCACAATTAGTTGCTGATTTATCCTCTAAATCCTCCAAACCAAGCCGACTAAAGGCTAGCCTACCCCTCCCCAATACCCTAAATCATCAATCTGTACAAATTCGGAGAACTCGCCGAGAACGCCGTTCCGAAAACTCCTCTACCCGGCTTTGGATTTTGATTATCCGTTTGCTGATTGTAGGAATTGGTCTCGGAGCGATCGCAGGTACCGTATTATCCAGCTTGGGTACTGCTAGCCAACCATCTACCAAAACCACAGACAATGCTCCCATTGAAGTCCAGCAGAGTTTGAGTCAGACAATTAGTTCTCAATTGACACCCCTGCTGCTGAACAAATCTCCCTTACAAAAACAAATTCAAACTCTAGTAAAGCAACACCCCCAATTGCAACCGGGAATCTTCATCCATGATCTTGATACCGGTGCTTTCCTAGAATCAAATAGCCGTCTAATTTTTCCTGCTGCTAGCACCATTAAGTTACCAATTCTAATTGCTTTCTTTCAGGATGTAGATGCAGGCAAAGTTTTATTAGATGAATATATAACCATGAAACCAGAGATGATTGCTGGTGGTTCTGGAAACATGCAATATCAAAAACCAGGCAAACAGTACAAAGCTCTGGAAGTAGCCACCAAAATGATCACCATTAGTGATAACACGGCTACGAATATGCTGATTGAACGTCTTGGTGGCATCGAAGTTCTCAATCAACGATTCCGCTCTTGGGGTTTGAAAAAAACTGTACTGCGCAACCCCCTACCAGATTTGCCAGGAACAAACACCACTAGCCCAAGAGAACTAGCTAGTTTGATTTTTAACCTTGAGCAAGGTAAGTGGATTTCTCCCCAATCTCGTACTGACCTGATCGATATCATGATCCAAACTAAGACCAACACCTTATTACCCCAAGGACTAGGTAATGGTGCCACCATTGCCCACAAAACTGGCACCCTTGGCCGACTACTGGCCGATGTAGGTTTGGTAAAAATGCCCAACGGCAAGCGTTACATTATCTCTGTAATGGTCAAACGCCCCTTTAATGATGCCAGTGCCGAAAAACTGATTCGCACCATTTCTCGACAAGTCTATGACTACTTTAATAATTAGCCATTAATAATTAGTCATTTCTTAATTACCGGTTAAACCTTGACAGTTGACTGTGGAAGGTTGACTGTTGTCTTTGAGCAATCTGCCACTGACAACTGATCTAGAGATTGCCAGATTTTCGATAACAAAGCATCCAAGCCGATTTTAGCAACAGCTGAAATCGAAAAAACTGGTACCTGAGTAAGCTGATTTAGGTAAGTAGAAACCTCTTCGATCATGTCTTGATCAACCGCATCTACTTTATTAAGGGCAAGAATTTGGGGACGCTCTGGCAATTCTCTGCCATAGGCTTGTAACTCCTGTTGAATGGTGTGATAATCAGCAATCGGGTCAGCAGCAGTAATATCAATCAAATGCAGTAACAAGCGAGTGCGTTCGATATGACGTAGGAAGTCGTGACCGAGACCAATACCTTGATGAGCTCCAGCAATCAACCCAGGAATGTCAGCAAATACAGTACCATCCCCAGTTGGTTTACGAACCACACCTAAATTCGGAATCAAAGTGGTAAAGGGGTAATTGGCTATCTTGGGTCGTGCCGCTGAGAGTGCTGAAATCAGAGTAGACTTACCAGCATTAGGTAGACCAATAATGCCCACCTCCGCCAGTAACTTCAACTCTAAGCGCAACCTCAATTGCTCTCCTGGTAGTCCAGGTAACGCATGCTCTGGTGCGCGATTGTGATTACTCAGGAAATGCCGATTTCCCAAACCTCCTTTACCACCCTTGGCAACACAAAGCATTTGCCGAGGTTGCACCAAATCCCCCAGCATTTCTCCCGTGTCAGCATTGTAAACAACCGTGCCACAGGGAACTTCAATAATGCGATCGCTACCATTTTTTCCCGTCCGATTATTAGGGCCTCCCCGACCCCCATTCTCAGCTCGAAAGCAATGGGCGTATTTAAAATCTAGCAACGTTTGCAGGTGCTCTATAGCATTCAAAATCACGCTACCCCCCCGACCACCATTACCCCCCGCCGGTCCTCCAGCAGGAACATACTTTTCCCGCCGAAACGCCACAATTCCATCGCCCCCGTTACCAGCGACAACTTCAATTTCTGCTTGGTCGATAAATTGCATAATTAGTTCTTAGTCCTTAGTGTTTTCTTGACACCAGTCAGTTGACCCCATTCTCCTTAATCAATCTAACTACGAATGACCAATGACTAATGACTAGTCACCAATGACTAATGACTAATCACCAATCACCAATTACCAATCACCACTTATAAATAAGATGAAACATCTTCACCACAATCATCGGCTAAATAAGATAAAGCCCGGAAGCGCAAGCCGACTAACTGATCATAGAGAGGATTAAGCTTACACATCGGTGGGATGTGGACGATTTTGTGATTAAATAGCTTCACGTCCCGTTCAAACGGACACTGAGCAGGAATCAGTTTGCACATAAATCGAGCAACACGTGGGTCATTAACATCCATACCATCTAACCAATCCCGTACTGGCTGTAGAATATCCGAATGGGGATGGTCAGAACTTCCTGGTTCTTGAGCTAACGCATCAGCAGAATCCCTTTGCTCAGTTGCCTTATCGTCATAAAGAGTTACCTGCAGTGATTCAAGAGCCTCAACCTTATGACCTAGTGCTTCACAGAACTGGTCTAGAACATCAGCTTCAGTCGCAGAGTACACCCCATCTGCCAAGGCTACCATTACAGCAGTTCGTAGAAAATTCTCTGCCGTTGTGTTATCCTTACCTAAAGCTGCTGCCAGTTCTTCAGGAGTAATCGGTTGATCAAAAGACTGCAAATCAGTACCAGGAGCCAATGTCTCCTGGGTGATTTGAGCCATAACCTCTTGTTCTTCAGGGTCAAAGTGACCATCAGCCCAGGCAACGGCAAATAAACCCCGCAGCCAAGCTGAAATCTGTTCTTCGGTGTAGGTAGCAGTGCTGGAAGTAGCCATAAATACTTAAAATCAATCTCCTAACACTATTTTAGGAGCAATCACAATAACTTAAGCTCCTGAAGGTTGAAGCCTATAGCATCAAACTAGCAATCGGATTAAGAAGCATCGACCACTTGTAATTCTGAGATATTCGTGAATCTAGCAGAATTTAGTCTTTTCTTAATGTCAGTCCTAACCAGTGCTACTGGACAGTTCTTGCTCAAAACTGGAGCCGAAAAGCTGGAAAAAGTTAACGCTAGCAATTGGCTAGATCAGATTTTCAGTATACCCAAGACCCCAGAAATTATAGCAGGGCTAAGTTGTTATGGTTTAGGGGCACTGGCATACATTTTGTTGCTGACGCGGGTAAATCTCAGCGTTGCTGGTCCTTCAGTATCCTTGACTTACGTCTTCTCCGTACTGATGGGCTATTTTTTCTTTAAGGAAACCATCCCCGTTAGCCGTGCCGTGGGGTTGGGTTTGATTATCTGCGGTGTAATGTTGGTAATTTGGAAAAAATCAGTTAGTCATTAGTCATTTGTCAAGACTATGGATGTAAGCCTCTTGTTTACCCGGCTTTTTTAGGGGGGTAATGGGGGGATACCATCCAACCATACAAGCCTTTTACCTACTCAGGACTTACCCACTCAGATCTGTAAAATCAGATCTGTAAAACTGCTGTAATTCCCTATTCCCGGTTCTTTCCAGAGCCGAAGTTCCCTATTGGCTAAAACCTTAATTTCTCGATCAGCTGCGTAAGTCCTACTTGTGATACACACACATAACTTATTCATAAGTTTGACATCGTGAAAACGCGATCGCGAACAACAGGTGGCAATACTGTAAATAATCACTAGTCTAACTATTACGGCAATGGCAATAAAAAATCAACGGAATGAATTAGATTATTTACCTGCTATTAATGTACATTTGCTAGAGCGTAGAATATCTTGTGTAACCGTCCCTAGGATTGTAGACGCCATTCATGCCGCTTGCGTTGAAGACAGAAAAATAACCGTAGCTCACTATAACGTACATAGTTTTAATTTTTCAATGCAGCTCCCATGGTTCTATGAATTTATCCAAAGTGCAGAAATCGCCCATTGTGACGGTATGGGTATATTAAAAGCCCTTCAGTTTATGGGGTACAATTTATCCCTAAAATACCGCGCATCTTACACACTATTAATGCCCAAATTACTGGATAATTTTAACCAAAATAGTTTGTCAATGTTTCTGCTGGGGTCAAAGCCTAAGCATCTAGAAACAGCCCTTAATAACCTTAGACAACAATACCCCAATATTATTGTCGATGGTCATCACGGATATTTTGATAAAGAAGACCCCAGCCAAAATGAAGAGATAATTAATAAAATTAACCAGGCAAAACCTAATATTTTATTAGTAGGCATGGGTATGCCAATTCAAGAAAAATGGATTTGGCAGCATCGTAGTCGTATTAATGTCAATGTGTTCATGCCTTGTGGTGCAGTGATCGACCGATTAGCAGGTTTGGTTCCTGACTGTCCAGAATTTATTTCCAATCTTGGTGGAGAGTGGCTTTATCGTCTATCCCGTGAACCCAAACGTCTCGCAGCTCGCTACTTACTCGGTAATCCAGCCTTTTTCTTTCAACTTGCTCTAGCTAAATTTTATGCACAACCTTTGAGAGTAGAGAAGATGGGGTACATGCTAAATGGACAAAAACACAGTTTAGACGAGCCTGTAAGCCTTCTTTCACCATTACCTCAGGGAATGAACTAGCAAAATCAGGATGTACCTGATGTGTAGCTGTTAGTCAGTTCTAGCCAGTCAACTCAGAATAACTGAGAAAATTAATTTTATTAATTTTGTCTCAGTCATGGTGCAATAACACCATGATCGTGATTCATACCAAGTGATACTAAGTTGCATTCATACTTAGCACTTTCTTCCCATCACCCCATCACTCCATCACCTTTTGAGGAAGATACTATCTTTGATCCCAACTTAGTATCAATTGCCCATTAGCTACGGTTGACATTTACAAAGCACTTCGTATATTGCAGGTATATTTCCGTATTTTAGAGTGTCGGTTCACTGATCACTATTGACATAGGCAAAATGCTGTGAATACCCTGGCACCATCCCCCCACTAAGCCTGCGGCTAAGCTGGGGGTCTTATGTAGTGTATGGTTGTATCCCAATTGTATAGGCACCACAGAGGTAATTCACCAACCTTCCAAGATCGGGAGAAAGTTTTGGAGTTTCCACAAAGACACTGCTTTCATGATCGATAATTTTTCTGCTTGAGAGTAATAGTGTTACTTTTTCTCCACTAATGGGAATTCTGTCATTAGATAGTCTGAGATTTCTCACTTAGCCAGGGCAATGCTTTTATTGCCCGTTTTCTGATTACTCTTTTCAATGCTAGTCTCCTTAACTACTTCTCTATCCTTACTTTTCCCTTGAATAGGAAAATCAGGGTAGTCAGGAAAACGAAAACATAGATATGGCAAGGCAAACCCAAAACTGGATTAGTTTTTTAGCAGCTTAGCTTCAAGATAGGTCAGATGGATCACACACTAGCCAAGATCATCAGTAAATCAAAATACGTATCATTTGATATCTTTGATACCGCAATTATACGCAATGTTTTAGAGCCAAGTGATGTCTTTACACTGGTTCAAAGGCAGTATGAGTATTGTCATTCCGAGTTATTACCAAATTATCCTAAGCTTAGGCAAAAAGCATAAAAAAAATCTAGGGAAAAACTCTGGAGACGAGAACAAGTGTCAGAAGTTACCTTGGATACCATATTTGAGTGTTTGGTAGAATATTTTGGAGTTAATGACCAAACGGCACAAATACTCAAAAAAATTGAAATAGAAACCGAAAGGGATGTTTGCCGACGTAATGAATTTATTTTTTCGGTCTATAACTATTGCCGAGAAAATCAAAAACAGATTATTTTCATCTCAGATATGTATCTCCTATCGGTGATTAATAAAATTCTTCATGCCGCAGGCTATGATCAGAGTGACAATCTATTTTTGTCTTCTGCTATAGGGAAAACTAAATTTACGGGAGATATTTATCCATATGTTCTTGAACAGCTAGGATGTACCCCAAATGATATCCTTCACATTGGTGATGTTTTGAATGCCAAAGCAAATGGCTTATTAAGTTATTTTTATGAAAATCAAAGAGAGAGAGCTATTAATAATTATTGGTTTCAAAAGGAAAAATTTCATCAGCTTATAACAAAAAAATATATCGATAGTTCATTTTACCTAGCAACCCTTATCAATCAGTATTATAGCAGAAGTCAAAAGTCAGAAGTCAGAAGTCAGAAGTCAAACTCTTGCGCTTACTTAGGTTTGAGACTTTTGTCATGTCCTAACTGCCCTGGCGACTGCTATATTGTGACCCTCAGGATAATCAAACGGGTGCATCTCATATTTGTAAACAAGCAGGGGCGGGGGCGCGGGGAGTCTGGAGATTTTATTATAATTTTTGGCTAATTGCAAAAGTGAGATGCACTCAATCAAACTAGCTGCGAGGAGTAATTTTGCTATAACTTCGGGTTTAATAATTTTGGGATCCTTTTTTTTTGTTTCATGAATTGACTGATATCCCCCTACTAGTATTGAGATTTTATAAATTATTCAGTTAATTCAAATAATCTTATTGGCGTAGGGGCTATATAAAGAGGTTGTTAGCTAATATTTATTCCTTTGAGTACTTACAAATTTGAGTTGGTTTTGGTCCCCTAATTACCCAAGGGTAGCCATGCTTAATCAGTCCCTAAAACTGGTTATTTTTTCAAAAAAATATTGCCAATCATTAGGATTTATAATCAGCAGAAATTTTTCATTTTACATATCATCAGGAGGATATAACCTTGAAACCCTTAGTTAGTGTCGTAATACCTACCTATCGCAGACCAAAGTTAGTTAAACGAGCTGTTCAAAGCGCTCTAGCTCAAACCCTTAGTCAAATCGAAGTCATTGTTGTCATAGATGGTCCGAATGAGGCTACTTGTGCCTCACTCGCAGAAGTGGATGACTCCCGGCTAAGGGTGATTGAACTGCCCACCAATCAAGGTTGCACTGCCGCTCGTAGGGCGGGGATTGCTGCAGCTCAAGCCCCATGGATTGCTCATCTAGATGATGATGACGAATGGATGCCCCAAAAACTTGAACTGCAACTGGAAGCGGCTAATCGTTCCCAATACAAATACCCCATTGTTACCTGTTACCTAATTGCTCGGACTCCCCAAAACGATTCCATTTGGCCGAGAAGAATTCCCTCTAAATCAGAAGAACTGAGTGAATATCTGTTTGTTCGCAATACCTTCTTCCAGGGAGAAGGACTAATTCAAGCTTCAACTATTCTTACATCCAAAGAGTTATTGCAAAAAATCCCCCCCGGAAGCAGCGGTAAAATTCACGAAGATTGGGGCTGGGTGTTACGGGCGACTACTTTGGAAGAGGTAGGAATTGAGTTTGTGACTGAACCATTGTCAGTGTGGTATTTAGGAGAAAACCATCCTAGTATTAGTAGCACTACTAAATGGCGGACTTCATTAAACTGGATTCAAAATTTACAAGAGTTAGTTACACCCCGTGCTTACGCATCCTTTATCTTGACACAGGTAAGTTCAAGAGCTGCCTTCGCTGGTGAGTGGAAGGCATTTTTTCCCCTTCTCTGGGAAGCCATTCGCCATGGCAAACCCCTACCTATGGATATAATTTTGTACTTCGGTATGTGGCTAATCTCTCCCAAGACTCGACGCTGGTTGCGGAATTTACTGACTAAGAATCCTCAGCCATTAACAACTTGAGCAAAACATCAGGTTATATCAAGTCCGTTTTTGTCGTTTGTCATATTTAGTGTTCATAATGTAGTGTTCATAATCCAAGGTTGTTTTGGGTAATGGGTCACGGAAATAGGCAACGGGTAATCGGTAATGGTACAGGAGTAATCGCAATTGCCAATTACCCATTACCTCTTACCTATTACCCACGCCTTACAATAACGATGCTACCGGAGTGGATCTAAAAAATTAATCTAGCAATCTACCCTGCTAGAACCGTCTTCTACGGTTTCGGAGTCTTCGACGTTCCCGATGTCTCGCAATTTCTTTACGTTTGCGTTTTTGTGCAAATGTCTCAAAATGACGATTCTTTTTCATATCGGCAAAGATGCCAGCTTGGGAGACTTTTCGCTTAAATCGACGTAGGGCTGACTCTAACTGCTCATTTTCACCAACCACCACTTGGGTCATTCAATGTCCTCCTGTTTTGATCGCTTCCGTGGTCGAATAACAAGTCATCATTCATCCCATAAGTACAGGACAGGGCAAACCTCTGATTGACTGAGAAAACTCCTACAACTGACGGAAGGTGTTGGCATCTGGCCAGTTTTTAAAACGAATGGCTTATATCTCAAGTCCGTTGAAAATCATAATCTTGCACCTGGATAGCCTGCACTCGTCTATGGCAAAGAAATCCGAATTAAGCCTGCCAAAAGCAGGCTCTCAAATCCTTATTTTTTCCTTACTCCTTGTCAAGTGGACTGTGATGGTGTACCTCCACGCTTCAGCCTGGAGAGTTTGCTACAATATCTCCCTTAAAACTGACTTTAGCTATGAGCCGTGGAATTAATGATATTGTTGGTTAACTCACACACTACAACTAGTGTGATTCTCGATCTGAACACTGCCTATTTGGGTTTTCCTACTTTAGGTCTTAAACGTTCATACTTGTCTGAATCAAAAAGTTTAAGATGCCTTCAATCGACTGATAGACAGCAATCCTACCCACACTAGTATCTTCCAACTAGAGTTCGAGTTTGCTTTACCCTACCAGGATTACTCCCTAAATTCTGACGCGCAGGGTAGAACTAGACAGGGGTAAAACCCCTGCCCTGGGCTCAGACCTGAGAATTGGGTTTTGATTTAGATCAAAGCGAGCTTAGTAGCGACGAGCGCCGAAGTTATCACCTTTGCGACCGCCCCCAAATGAGTTTCTTTTTTCCCGAGGCTTGGCTTTATTGACTTTGAGCTCGCGCCCCATCCATTCAGCTCGATCAAGCTCTTCAATGGCCTTCGCTTCTTCCTCCTCTGTGTTCATTTCCACAAAAGCAAAGCCCCTTAAGCGACCTGTTTCGCGATCGGTGGGCATGTGAATTCGCTTGATTTCGCCATATTCTTCAAACACAGATTTCAGATCCTCTTCTGTCACCTCACGTGCAAGGTTACCAACATAGACAGACATACAATATCTCCAAAATTTGATTTATGTAGAGATAGAAATTTCGGAGGCATGCTTAGCAATATGAAACAGAAGAAACCTGTCAACACTGAAAACAAAAACTGCAACCGATACCTATACTCGCTTTTTATGATAACATAGACATTAACGTGACTAACCTCCTACTTGGGTTGTGCAATTAAGTTGTGCAATTAAGCTGTTGTGGATTTTAATTGCATAGTTGCCAGTTTTGAAAAAACTTTTCATACCCACTCCTCATCTCTCCCTCTCCCCTCACAGCGGTTTCATTATAGCCGCAAATCTCGATAAACCAGGGCAGGTGACCGAATTTGGGACTGAGCTTTTGACGGACGCTATCAGCGTGTCGCTTATCAGCCCATTTGGTGATCACCTTTTGCTGATCAGTAGTCGGACCAAAGTTTTTATCGCTATGTAAATTTTTGTAAATTTTTATGGGATCTGCTTGGAGTAAGGATGGCAAATTTTTTAACTTTTCTTCATGTAGCACCGTTTATTTTTGAAAGAACTTCAATTTGTAATACATTAAGTAATACAGCGGTTGGCCATTGGGTGAGGTACAAATTCTTGGGTTTTAGGGAACTTCGGATCAGGGAACAGGGAAAAAATCCTGAGGTGCGACCCGAAGGCGCGACCCAAGGCCGGGTAACCCGGCCTTGGAGGCGCGCAGCTAATGGGAATTTAATAATTAGATGCGGAAAGCGCACCTATGTACCTTATAGTTATGAAAAACGCTGTATATAAAAACCTCATCCTGAGTGATCATCCCAACTAGAAATACTTAGAATTATTTAACAATTTGCGATTAGCCCTTCGGGCGATAAGGTCAACCCCATTGCAAAATCCTCAAAATTCGTAATCTTTTAGAACTACACAATGTAGTGAGTAATTTTTGTGACAAGATGCTCACAAGTGACCCAAACAGAACCCAAACCACTCGCTATTGCATCAAAACGGGGTAATAAACTTGAATGTTTCTCATAACTGAAGTCACACCGTTCATTTGTACTACTTTCAGCCTCAAACTCTCTTACTGTAAACGATGTAGCGATTGAGTTTCCCAAATATGTACCCATGTAGGTTTTGGCTTGATGCTTGCAATCATGGTACTATGCACAAAAATAGCATTCGCTTCAAATCCTTTCAAATGCTTTTCAGGAGTCGCTTCTAAATGTACCCAGTAGCGGTAGCTTAAAAATGGCTGGAAACCTCTCTAGGCAAGGGTTTTTATGAAATCGCTAAGGGTAACTTCAGTCGTAACCGTCCCAGCCTCCAACGAAGAAATGTGGGTTTCAGTGGCGATTCTGTGGTAAGATTGGGTTTATGAGTGTAGAGATTAACATCCCAGGGATTCAAATTCCTTTGGGAGATTGGGATGCCACCCCAGGGAGTGTAAAAGCGGTGGTAACAGTTTTGAGTGAGCGTTTGGCCTATATAGAAGAGCAACTCAAGCAAAATTCACAAAATTCATCTCGTCCCCCCTCAAGTGACGGTTTTGGTCAGCAAGATTTGTCAAACCCCCAGACTCTCAACAAGAAAAAGACAAAGAAAAAGAAAAAGTCTAGCAGTGATGGCTGATCCGAGAAAACACCACAGCTCTATCCGCTCGAAGCCTGTAGCGAAGTCCATTCCCATGTACCAGATATTGGTCAGCATTGTGGAGAGCAGTTGAGGGGCAACGACCAGCGCACCCTTATCGTGATCAAATCGTTGATATTCCGCCGCTATCGGCCAAGGGAATTGAACATCAACTGCATCAGTTGGAATGCACTTGCTGCGGCAGGAAGAACCGTGCACCACTCCCTGCCGAGGTACCATCATTAGGCTTAGGAGACCGATTAGCGGCAGTGGTTGCAAGGTTTAGTGTAGAACATCGCCAAAGTCACCGGATGGTGAAGTCCTTACTTGCTACAAAGTTTAGTGTTCAGCTTTCCCGTGGGAGCATCAATCGTCTTCGTCACCAGGTGAGTGAGGCGGTCGCAGCTCCAGTGGAACAAGCTCAGCAGTATGTTCAAGGCCAGGGGTTTGTTCATAGTGATGAAACCAGCTTTAGCCAAGGCAATGGTGATGGACTTTTGTATATGTTCCAGGGGTAGAGCCCACGAATAATGCCGCAGAACGTGCCCTACGCACTGCCGTGATTTGGCGGCGAACCAGCTTTGGTTCCCAATCTCAAGCCGGCAGTGAATTCGCGCACGAGAATTCTGACTGTGGTGACATCCCTCAAAGCACAGCACCAAAAAGGGATTAGGGTTATCGGCTCCATCCCTATTACCACAAACTCTGATCAACACTCAAATACCTATGGTGGCGTAAGGCCATGGGACGGTTACCTTCAGTCATAAGTATGAGTAAGGCTATATAGCGTTGATCGCAGTTATGAGGTACAGTCTTTTTTGACGTTGATTCCCTGTTTTGATGCAGCGCATTCCTCTTCCCTCTTCTGATTTCCCAGATCCGCTGTTCCCTAAAATCCCGAAATTTTGTACCTCATAGCTATGATAATTGCTATATACCGCAATTATACGTAATTTTTACGGGTTTTTACCTAATGAAAAAATGTAGAAAAATAGTAAATATATCGAAAAATAATCTAAAGTATTCACACTATAATTAAATCAGACAAATTGATGAATATAAGTAGGTTTCAAAAAAATAGCTATTTTTGAATTAAAGCTAATTAAAGTCAGCAAATTATTTTTGCATAAAGTAAGATCTACTTAGATTTAGCACATGTTTATAGATGAATGAATGAGCAGATATAGATCAGACCTCGCAGCATTAGTATTGTCTTGATGCAAAGCAGGGTAAAGGCATCTTGTCAATACACTGGGGATAGTTCTCAATAAACCCAGCCTTATTGTGCTTGTTGACAAGGTATTTTCCACATATAGTGTTTATTTAATTACAAAAACATTATATATAGGAATCAGCAAATTAGATACGTTTACCCTGTGATGCAAAGCACGAGTGGGGAGGGGCTGCGTGGCTCGATAGTGGTACACAAGTAGTGATTTTAGCACCGGAAATCATGACCAGACCTTAGCCAAATCACTACATCTTTTGAACTTCAATAATATTCTTCACCCGATGACCCCATCATTTCATCATCATCTGTATTATCTGTAGTCTGAATAAGTGAAATAGATATTAGAGATAGGAGTTTTGAATGATTACTTCACCAAAAGTCAGTGTTGTCGTTCCTGCTTATAACGTTCGCTCCTACATTTGGGAAGCGCTAGTCTCTCTTGAGGGTCAGTCTTGTCGAGAATTTGAAGTCCTCATTGTTGACGACGGCTCTACTGATGATACCGCTGAACTGGTTAAACCGTTTTGTCGGCGGGATTCACGCTTTCAGTTATTGCAGAAGTCCAATGGAGGACTCTCATCGGCTCGTAACTATGGCATCCGTCATGCTCGTGCTAGCTACATCGCTCTACTTGATGCAGATGATGTCTACAAGCCGGAGAAACTAGCTAACCATGTGGCTGTACTGGATCGGGAACCAGAGGTAGGGGTTGTCTACAGTGCCTCACAAGCAATCCGTGATGATGGAAGTCCCACGATAATGCGTCTGAGTGGTAAGCCAGTTATGTCTGACCCACTCCTAGCCCTACTGTGCAAGAATTTCATTGGTCATGGTTCTAATGGTGTATTCCGAAGCTGTCTAGTGGATGAAGTCGGGGAATTTGACGAAGGGTTACGCAGTTCAGAAGATATAGATTTCTGGTTAAGAATTGCCGCTACGGGACGCTGGCGTTTTCATCGGGAGCCACAAGTCTTGTGTTGCTACCGAGTTCGTCCTTCTGGACTTTCTTTTAACATAACACAAATGCAGCATTCTCATGAACAGGTACTTAAATCAGCTTATCAACGCTCTCCAGAATTGGTAGAGACAGTATTGCCGACGGCTTACGCCTATATGTATCGCTACCTAGCTCGATTATCCCTAACTGCTGGTGATGCAGCTAAAGCTGTTCACTTTATCAACCAAGCGTTAGCTGCCAATAGCTCAATCTTCTATCGGGATCCGCGATCGCTTCTGACGCTCGTAGCTGTACGTCTGGCACCACTAGCCAAGCTGGTGATTAAGCGATCGCTTGGCTCCGTAGAATACAGAGCAAACAACTAAAAATTTTGTATTAGTCATCAGTCATTGGTCATTGGCCTTTGACGTGCAAGCCTTTTACATGCAAGCCTTTTGTCCCTTCCAAACCTTGCTAACCTAATGAAACTCAGCTCGTTACTCACAAGTGGGTTCTGGACAACATACGGAGCCCTCGGGACACGTCTGCTGGTATTGCTAAGTAACCTGATACTAGCAAGGTTGCTGTTGCCATCTGAATTTGGGGTGATTAGCGTTGCCTATATTTTTTGGTCTTTCCTGAATTTGTTCACCCAAGGCATCATCAACTCTTTTATTGTCTACAAGGGCATTGAAGACCAGCGTTATTTAAATACAACATACACAATTGCTATTGCCAGGGGATTGATGTTGGCAGTGGCAATGGTGGCGATATCTCCCCTAGCGGCTAACTTTTTCGGTGTACCAGACCTGGTATGGATTCTGATCGTGTTCGCCTTTAATCTGGTGGTGGCTTCTATCCAGTCTGTTTATCAGGGAGTACTCACTAGACAGATGAGGTATCGGGAAATAGCCCATGCGACCATAATCGCCTCGTTAGTGCGAGTAGTCTCTACCACTGGTTGCGCCTTTATCGGTTTGAGCTACTGGTCATTTGTAGTGGGAGATGCGGCTTTTTGGTTTATAGAGTATTGGATTAGTCGTGGTCATGTAGAACACAAATTCCGCTTACAGATTGATCCACAGGCTAGCTCAGAAGTTTTGTCGTTCTGTTTTGGTGCCACTGGCTCCAGTTTGGGATTTTATGTAAATGCCAATGGTGACAACTTTGTCATTGGTAAACTGCTGGGTAATACGAATTTGGGATACTACAACTTTGCTTACCAATTGACCCAGACAATTAACACTGTAATGGGTGAGGTGATTAATCAGGTAGGAATGTCCTCCTTCGCCCAGTTAGAGAATGACGAACAGCAGCAAAGTGTTCTAGTCACAATGGTTGAACAAATGGCTTTCCTGGGGGCTCCTCTATACGCCTTATTTTTTTTAGTGGTAGACGATCAGCTCATCTCTATGATATTTGGCCAGAAGTGGGTGCCAGCCTGCCAGGTGATTCCTTGGTTACTTGTGTTTGCTTACTTTAGGCTGATCAATAATTCACTGATTAATATGCTTGCAGCAAAAGGCAGAACTGGGATTAACGCCAAGGTTAACCTTATGATTGCTCCGGTCGCTTTCTTGAGCTTTATCATTGGTGCTGAGCAAGCAGGACTAATTGGGGTGGGAATTGCAGTTGCTTTCGTGCTAGGAATTGTCTGGACAGTCTACTGGTGGTGGGTAGGTTGCCGAGCACTAGGTTGGCCATTGATGAAGTTTTTACTTCCGTGCTTTAAAGCTGCTCTGATTGTACTGTTAGCCATTGTCAGTTGTCTAGGTTTACCAACAATCCTGAAGCCCTTCCTATTTATGAGTCTCTATATCGTCTGTATGCGCCTGATCGCTGCCAAACAATTTTTGAGTTACCAGTCTCTACTAGGGAAATTGGCTAATCAGCTGACAAAGTTAGGTAAAAGTCAGTTATAAGCTAATAAATTCAGTAAATTTACTGAATGTTAGGTTAACCGAATTCACTGTTTAATCCGTAATTTTTCTAATCTAAATTAAGGCATTAAATAGGCACAATGTTATTGTAGCTGCTCATATATAGCAGTTATCACTTGAGTAATGGAAAAAGTCATGGATTGTAGGGAGTAGGAATCCCCTCTTCCTTAATCAGGGGGGAAGAAAATTGACTGTACCTCATAAGTATGATAAACGCGATCAAACAATACTGTTATGGAAACGGCAAAACCTTGGGAATATCAATAAAAATAAAAAATGACAAATAACAACCAAAATAACACTATAAACGAACGAAGCTAGTAGATTTGAATCACTCTCATCTAATGAACGTGCTCTAAAACATCAAAGTATGGACTGTTAACTATGACCTCTAGCATACCAGATTTCCACACTAGAAACTTTAAACTGGGTGCCATGTCATTTCCAGAAAAAGTTATTTACTGGGTGATTGTGCTAACACCGCTCTGGTGGTTGTTGGGAATACAAACACTCTTCTACCCAGCGGTAGTTGTTGGTTTCTTAGGAGTCAACTTTGACATTGACAAACTCACTAGAAGATCGATACCCGCCTGTATCTGGGCTTGGTTAGGTATGGCTCTAGTCATGGTCTGGACTGCTACGTTTGGTCTCAATGACGTCGGGTTTGCCTTGCAGAAAATTGCTGCTACGTTCGTAACTTTTTTCAAGAGCTACTGTTTAATTTTTGCCGCACTGCTCCTACCATTTTGGCATGCCATCAGGGTTAAGGTGGTGACCCGTGCTGTAGCTTGGATGGCAACAGGATATTTAGTGACTATCGCCATTGAGATGCTCATGCTGGTAGTGGGATTAGGCAAAGAACCTTTTCTACCGCCCTTAGCCCGTCTAATTCCGGGAGGTGCTTTGAGTTTGCAAGTTACATTTGCTGACTTACAACCTTTTTTTGGTATCCCTTTACCCAGGACAGTTCTTTACACCCCCGACCCCCCCATTGTAGGGGTGTGTTCCATTCTAAGTTTTTTCATCTGCTTGGGTGAAGAAAACCGCCGCTTACGTCAAATATCCGTAGCGGGTTGTTTAACCGCTCTGCTAATTAGTTTTAGTCGTTTATCCTGGGTTTCCTTTGTGATGGCATTGGTGATTACAGCTTGTTTCCGCAGCAGTTTGGCTCGTCAAGGTTCTTTATGGATTGGTTCATTAAGCTCATTACTTTGTGCTCTTTTGGGAGGTCTGACCTTCAGTGATTTAGTGAAAAAGCCCCTAGAAATCTTCAATAGTGCTCGTGCCGAATCCTCTAAAGACCGGGAACTGGTGGTTACTAAAACCCTTGAGGCTTGGCAAGAACGCCCTTTGATGGGATGGGGAATTATACAAGGCTCCGTCAAATGGTTTATCTACGACATTGCTTTGGGTTCCTTTTCAACCTACGCCTCAGTTCTTTATTTGCACGGCATCATTGGCTTTATCTTTTTTATAGGTGCCCTAGGTTCAACCCTTTGGAGTACTTGGATTCCAGCGATTCGTGGTAACTATCATTGCCAGTGGGCATTTGCCAGTCTGGTGGCTTTGTATATGCTTCTCAACGGAACACCCTTGAGCTGGATGGCAGTGTATTTGTGGTATTTTTGGGTCTGGTTAGGGGCAATTCTTGCCGAAATACAGCGAAATGAGCAGTTTGTCTCTCGATGGGAGCAGTTATCTAGAACTTGAAAATGTTTGATTGAAAATTAAAAATCAAAAAAATAGACTTTTATTTATTTTTTGAAAATTAGTTATTAGTTCTTATTTATGAAAATTGCTATTGATTAAATTAATCATTATATAAATTAAAAATTGACACAAGATTGTATTAGGAATATATCTTATGAAAAAAGTAGTTGCGATCCTGAATAGACATTGGATACTTTTATTAGTTTTTAATTCTTTGGTGCTTGCAGCTAGCTTTGGAGCCTTTTCTTTATTAAAGCCTTTTTGGATTGCTAAAGCACAGCTAATTCTACCGGAAACAGGCAAGTTACAAGCTAGTTTAGGAACCCTTGGGTCATTAACTAAGGGGGATTCTGAATTGTCAGCGAAGAGTCATCCTCTGAATATGCAGGCATCTATTCTCAAAAGTGATGCTTTGATGAGGCGCTTGTTGGAGTCTGACCCAGAGAAAACGGATTTTCAAAGGTTAGTTCAATACAAGCAGTTGTTCGCGGTATCTCCTCACCAGGAATCGACGACCATCTGGTTGAATGCGACTGGGGCTAGTCCAGAATTAGCAAGAGATCGAGTCAGGGCACTGATCAGTGCGTATCAGGAGCGCCTGAATGAACTGCGTCAAGCAGATGGTACCACTAGGGTTGAGTTTAATAAGAAAGCGCTCGACCGAGCTAAGCAAAAATTGGATCAGTCTCAGGAGGCATTAGCAAAGTTTCAGGAATCCTCTGGTTTAGTGAATAGCGAAGCCCAAACTGAAGGACTGGTGAGGGCAATTACTGATCTGAGTATTAGCCAAGCTCAGGCTCAAGCTGAAGCTCAAGCTAGTCAACATCAGCTTCAAATCCTATCGACTCGTTTGGGTCTTACTCCTAAGCAAGCAATCCGCTCTCTAGGTCTAGCAGAAAACCGGGATTACCAGTTTGTGCGGCAGCAGTTGACTGAACTGGAAGCGACTTTGGTCAAAGCTCAAGCTACTTATACTTATGCTCATCCTGAGATCCAAAATCTGCTGCTACAACGTGAGCAGTTGCAGCAGCAGATTCAACAGTACATCTTTCTAGCAGCTGGTGATACGTTAGTAGACCCGACGCTAACTGATAGTGCTCAAGGAAGAGCAATGTTAATCCAGCAACTGATTCTGGCGGAAAGTGCTGCTAGTGGTCAACAACAACAAGCGGAGCAATTACAGCAGCAGATTGACCAGATGAAAAATACTTTAACGGTGATTCCTGTCCATCAGTCTAGGCTGCTGGAACTAACGCGACAGTACGATGTGGCTGCGGGAGTCTATAACGGTTTAGTTGCTCAAATGGAGCAAGTCAATCTTGATGCGTTTAGTGCTTATCCCAATGTACAGGTGCTTGACCCTCCCACTGTTGACGAGAAGCCTGCTGGTCCGAAGAAGTTGTTAATCATAGCTAATGGTTTTCTGGCATCGGCAGTGGGTAGTATAGCGCTGGTATTGCTTCTAGAACGGCGCAACCCACTGCTGAGTCCCAAAGACCTACAGGCAATCAAGTTCCCGATGGTGGTCAATATCCCTCATCTGAGGCACGCTGGTATGGGATTAGAGCTGGGTACAGAAACGGATGTAGAGTTTCAGCGACTAGCATCGGTGATTAGCTTACGCTCTGGGGAGGACCGTCGCATCTTGATTACTAGCGCGATGGTCTCAGAAGGCAAAACTACTGTCACTCTGGGATTGGCGACAGCTCTGGTAGATTTAGGGTTTCGGGTCTTGGTAGTGGATGGAGATTTCCGACAGGCAACCCTTTCTCAGCGCTTGGGTCATCACCATGACCCCCTCAAACCCGGACAGCCGGTGAAGATCCAACCGAGTCTTGACTTACTGCCTACCTCCCACAAAAAAGGCAAAATTGTGGAGCTGGTGACCCAGGGTAAATTTGAGCAGAGCCTAGCTACTGCGGAGGAATCGGGTGACTATGACTATGTTTTGATTGACAGTGCTCCGGTCAGTATGACCAGTGAAACTGCCCTGATGGCTGCTGTCATCGGTAATTTGTTGTTTGTTGTTCGACCTGAGATTAGTAAGCGTGACTTTGTCAGTGACAGCTTGGAACAACTGGCTCAGCACAATGCTCAACTGTTGGGTTTGGTGGTGAATGGGGTAGAAACTAAGTCCAAACCCTACTTATACAGATCTAGTGATAGTTTAGTGAAGTCATAAGCGATGAAACGTAGAACATTACTCCAGCTAGCTTTATCTGGCGCTGCGATCGCATTCCTCTTACCAAGACTCTTTGATAAGCAAAGCGCTACTAATTCGGTAAGAGCATCACCAATACAAAATTTGTGGTTGTCCGGAAAGTCAATTAAAACTAAAGTTAGGGTGGATTGGGCAAAGCCAGTCGCACAAACTACACCCTTCACCTTTGGCTCCAACGACTACGAAATTACTATTCTGGAAAAGGCATCAGACTAGGTTTTCCAGAAGCATTTGGCGGAACTGGATATCAGGTTAATTCGTATTCACCATATCGATCTATGGGAACGTTGGACTAACCGAGCTACGAAAAGCTGGGACGAGGCAAAAATTCAAGCCTGCTACGATGCCTCTTATCCCCAAAAGCCTACCATTATCCAAAACATTCCCCGCTGGCCCAGTTGGATGGCTACAGATCCGGATGGTCTACTTTCGAGAAAGGAGAATATATAGCAGTCGCCAGGGCAGTTAGGACATGACAAAAGTCTCACACCCTTTGTAAGCGCAAGAGTTTTACTTCTGACAAATGACTTCTGACAAATGACTTCTGCTATAACATCAACTACTCATGGAACTCTGGTGAAGACCGTCAGAATACCCATGTCGGCGCGGTTTGGTTTGCTTCAGTATTCAAACATTTAGCTGACGCTGGGATTGACATGGCGACCTCCTGGCATCTCAAGGATAAGTATTACGGCATGATCGACCCAAGTAATAATCTGCGACCTGCTGCAACTGTATTTCCCTGGGCGATCAAGTACCTGACTGGCAAGGTGATGTACACCCAGAGCGGCCATAAGTTTGTGGAGGCTATGGCAATAGAGCAGTCCAATGAACTGCGATCGCTATTGTTGATCAATAAATCAGCCAAACCTGCCAGCATCAGGATTGAGGGAGCACTGGATTTTCCCGACACTGAAAGCCTAAAAAGGCTACCCATGTTTTCTTTAGATACCAACGCTGTCAAGAGCAAGACCCTAGCAACAAGACTACTGAAGTACTCATCGGTGAGATTTAATCCTTACTCTCTTGTGTTACTGGGTTTGAGTAATTAGTGATTAGGCATTAGCCATTAGGCATGATAGCACTAGGCATTAGTGGAATTACGTAGTAACTCCCGTCACTTCAAACAGACCCACTCATTTGAGGACCTCCGATTGAATAACAAA